>JBBPIR010000011.1 GCA_038040195.1 Chloroflexota bacterium
CGTGGTTGATGCCGCGCTCGATCTCGACCTGGCTCACGCTGGCGTTGGCCAGCTGACGCGCGACCAGGGTGCGGATCTTCATGTCTTCCTGGAGCAGCGTGGCGTAGTCGCGATCGGCGTACCACTTCGCCAGCCACGGCTTGTTGATGCCCAGCCGAAAGCCGTACGGATGCACCTTGTGACCCATCAGACGTCCCCTCCATCGGCGACCGATACGCTGATGTGGCTGGTGCGCTTGAGGATCTGGAAGGCGCGGCCCTGGGCGCGGGGTCGGATGCGTTTCAGCGTCGGTCCCTCGTTGGCGACCGCGGACACCACGCGCAGCTCGTCCGCGGTCAGGTTGAAGTTGTTCTCCGCATTGGCGGTCGCGCTGCGCAGGACCTTGGCCACGTCGCGTGCCGCGGCGTTGGGCAGGAAGCGGAGGATGGCCGCCGCTTCCTCGACCGGGCGGCCGACGATCAGGTCAGCCACCAGGCGGACCTTGCGGGGGCTGATCCGGACGTACTTGGCAGTGGCGGTCACACGCATCGGTCCAGTCCTACTTCAGCGCCGATGAGCGTTCGGTGTGCCGCCCGTGCCCGCGGAAGTGGCGGGTCGGGGCGAACTCGCCCAGGCGGTGGCCGACCATGTTCTCGGTCACGAAGACCGGGACGTGGCGGCGACCGTCGTGGACCGCGATGGTGTGGCCGATCATGGCCGGGAAGATCACCGACGCCCGCGACCAGGTTTTGAGGACCTTCTGTTCCTTGCGCTTGTTCATCTCCTCGATGCGGCCCAGCAGGCGGGCATCGACGAAGGGTCCCTTTTTCACGGAACGGCTCATCGCGTCTCCTTACCCGCGTCCGTAGCGACGGCGCACGATCAGCCGATCGCTGGCCTGGTGCTTGCGGGTCCGCAGGCCCATGGCGGGCTTGCCCCACGGCGTCTTGGGCGGCATGCCGATGGGTGACTTGCCCTCTCCGCCGCCGTGCGGGTGGTCGTTGGGGTTCATGACCACGCCTCGCACTGACGGCCGGCGGCCAAGATGCCGGCTCCGGCCGGCCTTGCCGATCTTCTGGTTCTCGTGCTCGAGGTTGCTGACCTGGCCCACGGTTGCCGTGCAGTTGGCCCGCACCCGTCGGACCTCCCCCGATGGCAACCGGATGGTGGCCAACTCCCCCTCCTTGGCCAGCAGCTGTGCCGCGCCCCCCGCGCTGCGCACGATCTGACCTCCGCGGCCCGCAACCAGCTCCACGTTGTGGATCTGCGTGCCCAGCGGGATCTTGGACAGCGGCAACGCGTTGCCCACCCGCGCCTCGGCCTCGGGGCCGGACGTGACCTCGTCCCCCACCTGCAGGCCGTTGGGCAGCAGCATGTAGCGCTTGTCACCATCGGCGTAGTGGAGCAGGGCGATCCGGGCCGACCGGTTCGGGTCGTACTCGATGGTCGCGATCCGGGCGGGAACGCCGTGCTTGTCGCGCCGCCAGTCGATGACCCGATACAACCGCTTGTGACCGCCACCCTGGTGGCGGACCGTGAGCTTGCCCTGGCTGTTGCGCCCGGCGCTGGAGCCGAGACGCTCGGTGAGCGGCTTGTGTGGCCGATCGGTCGTGACCTCCGCGAAGTCCGAGCGCGTCATCTGGCGCAGGGACGGCGTGTTGGGTCGGTAGCTGCGAAGCGGCATGGCTATACGACCTCGAACAGCTCGATCTTGTCGCCGGCAGCGATGGTCACCACCGCCTTGCGCCAGCCGCTGGTCATGCCCTTGGTCCGTCGCCCCCGGCTCTTCTGCTTGGGGTGCACGGTCTGCACCCGCACGCCCAGCACGGTGACCTTGAACTCGGCCTCCACCGCGGCCTTGATCTGGAGCTTGTTGGAGTCCTGCCGCACCGCGAACGTGTAGTTGTTGCGCTCGATCTCGGCCACCGACTTCTCGCTGACCACGGGACGCAGCAGAACGTCGTGGATGGTGCGCGCGCTCATGCGAACACCGCCTCGGCGCGGGCGACACCGTCGCGGGTGAACACGATCGTGTCGGCCTCCAGCAGGTCGACCACGTTCAAGCTGTCGGCCAGGATAATGCGGACCTCGCGCAGGTTGGCCGCGGAGCGCTCCACGTTCTCGTCGCGGGCGGCGAGGACCAGCAGGACCCGGCCCTGCACATCCCACGCCGCCAGGCGCTCGACCAGGGCCTTGGTCTGGATCTTGTCCAGGCCGATGCCCTCGACCACCTTGACCGCGCCATCGGCGACCTTGGCGCTCAGGGCTCCGCGGAGGGCCGCGCGCCGGACTTTGTCATTGACCTTCACCGCGTAGTCACGCGGGTGCGGGCCGAAGACCACGCCGCCACCGCGCCACTGCGGCGACGTGCGACTGCCCTGGCGCGCGCGGCCGGTGCCCTTCTGGCGCCATGGCTTGCGGCCGCCGCCGCGGACCTGGGCCCGCGTCAATGTGTCCGCGGTGCCGACCCGGCGCGCGTCCAGCTGGGCCATGGCGGCCTGGTGGATGAGCGCGCCGCGGACCGGCGCGCCGAACAGGGTGTCCGCCAGCTCGATCGAGCCCTTCTTGGTGCCCTTGGCGGTGAGGACCGGCGTGCTGGCCACGACTACTCCGCCTTCCGAATCAGCAACATGGCGTTGCGGGCGCCGGGCACCGCCCCCCGGACCAGCAGCAATTGCCGGTCGGGGTCGACCCGGACCACCTGGAGCTTCTGGACGGTGATTCGGCGGTCGCCCAGGTGGCCGCTCATCTTCATCCCCTTGTATACGCGGCCCGGGGTCGTCCCGGCCCCGATCGAGCCCGGCTGGCGGGTGTTGGTCGAGCCGTGGGTCACCGGTCCGCGGTGGAAGTGGTGGCGCTTGATGGTGCCCGCGAATCCACGGCCTTTGCTGACCCCGGTCACGTCCACCAGGTCGCCGGCCGCGAACAGGGTCACGTCGAGGGACTGCCCCGTCTCGAAACCCTCGGTCGAGTCCACCCGGAACTCGCGCATGACGCGTGGCCGGGGAGCGTCCTTGGGCAGCTCGGGCAACTGGCCGGCCACCGGGCGGGTGACACGTCGGGCCACCCCGGCGCCGACCTGGACCGCCGCGTAGCCGTCGCGCTCGACGCTGCGGAGCCGGGTCACCGTGTTCGGGGCAGCGGCAATGACGCTCACGGGGACGACGCTGCCGTCCTCGGCGAAGAGCCGCATCATGCCGAGCTTGCGCCCGATCAGCCCGATTGCCATCACATCTTGATCTCGATGTCGACGCCCGCCGCCAGCGAGAGCCGCATCAGCGCATCGACCGTCTTCGACGAGGGATCGATGATGTCGATCAGCCGCTTGTGGGTTCGAATCTCGAACTGCTCCCGTCCGTCCTTGTGGATGAACGGGCCGCGGATGACCGTGAACTTCTCGATCCGCGTCGGCAGCGGAACAGGGCCGACGATCTCGGCGCCCGTCCGCTGGGCCGTCTCCACGATCTGCTCCGCCGACTGGTCGAGCAGCTTGTGGTCGTAGGCCCGAAGCCGGATGCGAATGCGTTGCTTGGCCATCGGCGGCTACGCGGGAAGCGCCGTGATGACGCCCGCGCCCACCGTGTGGCCGCCCTCGCGAATCGCGAAGCGCTGGCCCTGCTCGATGGCGATGGGCGTGATGAGCTCGACGTCGATGTTCACGTTGTCGCCGGGCATGATCATCTCGACCCCGGTCGGTAGCTCAATCGAGCCGGTGACGTCGGTCGTGCGCAGGTAGAACTGCGGCCGATACCCGGTATAGAACGGCGTGTGGCGTCCACCCTCGTCCTTGCTCAGGACGTACACCTCGGCCTTGAACTTGGTGCCCGGCTTGATGCTCCCAGGCTTTGCCAGCACCTGGCCGCGCTCGATCTCCTCGCGCTCGACGCCGCGGAGCAGGATGCCCACGTTGTCGCCGGCCTGGCCTTCGTCGAGGGTCTTGTTGAACATCTCGACTCCGGTCACCACCAGCTGGCGGGCCTTGGCGTGGACGCCGACCTGCTCGATCGTCTCGCCCACCTTGACCTGGCCGCGCTCGATGCGCCCGGTGGCGACCGTGCCACGGCCCTTGATCCCGAACACGTCCTCGACCGGCATCAGGAATGGCTTGTCCGTCTCCCGGGTCGGGGTCGGGATGTACGTGTCCACGGCCTCCATCAGCTGCTTGATGCTGGCGTAGTCCTCGGACTCCGGGTCGTCGCTCTTGGACTCCAGGGCCTTAAGCGCGGAGCCGCGGATGACGGGGATGTCGTCGCCGGGGAACTGGTACTTGCTGAGGAGCTCGCGCACCTCCATCTCGACCAGGTCGATGAGCATCTCGTCGTCGACCATGTCCACCTTGTTGAGGTAGACCACGATCGACGGAACCTCGACCTGGCGGGCCAGGAGGATGTGCTCACGGGTCTGGGGCATGGGGCCGTCGGCGGCGGACACGACCAGGATGGCGCCGTCCATCTGGGCCGCGCCGGTGATCATGTTCTTGATGTAGTCCGCGTGGCCGGGGCAGTCGACGTGGGCATAGTGGCGCGCGTCGGTCTGGTACTCGACGTGGGCGATCGCGATCGTGATGCCGCGGGCCCGCTCCTCCGGAGCGTTGTCGATCGAGTCGAAGGCGCGGAAGCTGGCCCCGCCCTTGAGGGCCAGGTACTTCGTGATGGCAGCCGTCAGCGTGGTCTTGCCATGGTCGACATGACCGATGGTTCCGACGTTGACGTGCGGCTTGGTGCGGTCGAACTTCTGCTTGGCCATGGTGCTTGCTTTTCGTTCCTCCTGGGTGTCTAGCTCTTCGACTTGGCGATCAACTCGTTGGCAATGGATGACGGTACTTCGGCGTACCGGGCGAACTCCATCGAATAGGTGGCGCGGCCCTGGGTCATGGACCGCAGGTCAGTGGCGTAGCCGAACATCTCGGCCAGCGGAACGTGGGCGGCGATGACCCGCGAGGTCCCCCGCTCCTCGATGCTGTCCACCGAGCCGCGGCGGGCGTTGAGGTTGCCTATGACGTCCCCCATGAAGTTCTCGGGGGTAACCACCTCGACCCGCATGACCGGCTCCAGGATGACCGGATCCGCCTTGGCGACGGCGGCCTTGGCGGCCAGCGAGCCGGCGATCTTGAACGCCATCTCGGACGAGTCGACCTCGTGGAACGAGCCGTCGATGAGCGTCGCCTTGGCGTCGATCAGCGGATAGCCGGCCAGCACGCCCCCGGCCAGGGCGTCGCGGATGCCCTCCTCGACCGCCTTCCAGAACTCGCGCGGGATGGCACCGCCCACGATTTTGGACTCGAAGACGTAGCCGCTTCCCCGCTCCAGTGGCTCGAGGGTGATGACCGCGTGGCCGTACTGGCCCTTGCCCCCGGTCTGGCGCACGAGCCGTCCCTCGGCCTTGGCAGCCTTGCGGATCGCCTCGCGGTACGAGACCTGCGGCCGGCCGACGTTGGCCTGGACCTTGAACTCGCGCAGCATGCGGTCGACGATGACCTCCAGGTGCAGCTCGCCCATTCCCGCGATCCGGGTCTGGGACGACTCCTGGTCGGTGCTGACCCGGAAGGTCGGGTCCTCCTCCGCCAGCCGATGCAGGGCGAGCGCCATCTTGTCCTGGTCGGCCTTGGTCTTGGGCTCCACCGCCAGCTCGATGACCGGCTCGGGGAAGGTGATGGCCTCCAGCACGATGGGGTGCGCCTCATCTGTCAGGGTGTCGCCGGTGAAGGTGTTCTTCAAGCCCACCGCCGCGGCGATCTCGCCGGCGCTGACCGCGTCGACCTCCTCACGGTGGTTGGCGTGGAGCTGGACCAGGCGCCCGACCCGCTCCTTGTGGCCCTTGGTCGAGTTGTAGACGTACGAGCCGCTCTTCAGCGTCCCGCTGTAAACCCGGAAGAAGGCGAGCTTGCCGACGAACGGGTCGGCGGCGATCTTGAAGGCCAGGGCCGCAAACGGCTCGTCCGGATCGGTATGCCGAACCACCTGCTCATGCGTGCGTGGATCGGTCCCGGTCACCGGCGGCACGTCCAGCGGGCTGGGCAGATAGTCGACGACCGCGTCGAGCATGGGCTGGATGCCCTTGTTCTTGAGCGCCGACCCACACAGGACCGGCACGATCCGATACGCGAGCGTGCCCGCGCGCAGCGCGCGGCGGAGCTGATCGGCATCCACCGGCTCGCCCTCGAGGAACTTGTGGGCGATGTCGTCGTCGAGGTCAGCGAGGGCTTCGACCATCTTGTCGTGCCAGGTGGCGGCCTCCTCGGCCAGGTCAGCCGGGATCGGCCCGGTCTCGCCGGGGTCGTCCACGTCGTTGCCGTAGGTGATGGCCTTCATGGAAACCAGGTCGATGACTCCGCGGAACGCCGACTCGGTGCCGATGGGCAGCTGGATCGGGACGGCCGTGGCGCCCAGCCGGTCGCGGATCATGTCCACCACCCGCCAGAAATCGGCTCCGGTGCGGTCGAGCTTGTTCACGAAGCAGAAGCGCGGGATGCCGTACTTATCCGCCTGGCGCCACACGGTCTCGGACTGGGGCTCCACGCCGGCCACGCCGTCGAAGACGACGACCGCGCCATCGAGCACCCGCAGGCTGCGCTCGACCTCCACCGTGAAATCCACGTGGCCGGGCGTGTCGATAAGGTTGATGCGGTGATCGCCCCAGAAGCATGTCGTGGCCGCGGCGGTGATCGTGATGCCGCGCTCCTGCTCCTGCTCCATCCAGTCCATGGTGGCCGCGCCCTCATGGACCTCGCCGATCTTGTAGATCTTCTTGGTGTAGAACAGGATCCGCTCGGACACGGTCGTCTTGCCCGCGTCGATGTGGGCGATGATCCCGATGTTTCGGGTGCGCTCCAGCGGATACTCGGTCGCCATCTCAGTCCCCAATCGTCGCGGGGCGGTTGCGACTACCACCGGAAGTGGCTGAAGGCCTTGTTGGCCTCCGCCATGCGGTGGGTGTCCTCCCGGCGCTTGACGGCAGCGCCGAGCCCATTCGAGGCGTCGATCAGCTCGGCCGCCAGCTTCTCACCCATGCTGCGGCCATTCCGCTTGCGGGCGGCTTCGATGATCCAGCGCATACCAAGCGAAACGCGCCGATCGGCGCGTACTTCGACGGGGATCTGGTAGGTCGAGCCCCCCACCCGCTTTGGCTTGACCTCGATCAGCGGCATGGCGTTGCGCATGGCGTGCTCGAGGACCTCGATCCCCGAGCGTCCGGCCTGGCTTTCGGCGCGCGCGAGCGCGTCCTCCAGGATGCGAGATGCCAGCTGACGCTTGCCGCCGTGCATCAGCTTGTTCGTGAACTGGTCCATGGTCAGCGCGCTGCCGACCAGCTGCTCGTCGTACTTCGCCTTGCGGGCGACCGTGGGGCGGCGCGGCATCGCCTACGCCTTCCCCGCCGACTTGGCGCCGTACTTGGAACGGCTCTGCCGCCGGTCGCGCACCCCGGCCGCGTCGAGCGGGCCGCGGATGATGTGGTACTTCACCGCCGGCAGGTCCGGCACCCGGCCGCCGCGGACGAGCACCACCGAGTGCTCCTGGAGGTTGTGGCCGACGCCCGGGATGTAAGCAGTCACCTCCATCCCGTTTGTCAGGCGTACGCGGGCGACCTTTCGCAGCGCTGAGTTCGGCTTCTTGGGCGTGCGGGTCATGACGGACAGGCAGACACCCCGCCGTTGGGGCGCGCCGCGCCCTTCGGAGGCGGTCTGGGTCAGGTTGTTGAACGTCCGCCGCAGGGCGGGCGCCTTGACCTTCTTGCGTACTGGCTTTCGGCCCTTGCGGACCAGCTGGTTGATGGTCGGCAACCGATACCTCTCGGACCTGCATTGATGACTGGTGGACAGGCTCCGCATCGGTCCCGTCGCGCCCTGGTCGGGGCACGGACCGAGAGGGTCAGACCCTCTTGGCGGAACACACACGAACGGCGTCCCGCGGTGCGGGACACCGACCTCGGAGTATAGGTTCAGCGCGCTCGGAGTGTCAATCGAGGCCCGCGTGGGCGGTTATCCCCGGACTAGACCTTCTCGCCCTCGCTGAGGACCTCGAAGACCTCTTCCTCGACGACCGCCTCGATGGCCGGATTGTCGCCGGCGTCCATAAGCTCGGCGACGGTCTCGGCCGCTTCCTCGGCTGCCGCCTCGGCCTCCGCGGGCTCGATCACGCCGTCGGCATCGGCATCGGCATCGCCGGTCAGGAAGGTCATGGCCGCCTCGCGCTCGCGAATGGCCTCGACGTCCTCCGGCGACAGCTCCTTGGCCCGCAGAGCCTCCGCCCGCGCCAGGGCGCCGGTGCCCGCCGGGATGAGCTTGCCGATGATGACGTTCTCCTTGAGCCCGATGAGGTGGTCCTTGGCGCCCTGGATGGCCGCCTCGGTGAGCACCCGGGTCGTCTCCTGGAACGACGCCGCGGCCAGGAACGAGCTGGTGTTGAGCGACGCCTTGGTCACGCCCAGCAGCACGGTCTGTGCGGTGGCCGGCTCCCCGCCCTCGGCCAGGATCCGGTTGTTCGTCTCCTCGAACTCGAAGCGGTCGATCATCTCCGACGGCAGCAGCTCGGTGTCCCCCGGGTTGTCGACCGTCACCTTGCGCAGCATCTGGCGCACGATGATCTCCACGTGCTTGTCGTTGATCGCCACGCCCTGGGATCGGTACACTTTCTGCACCTCGGTCACCAGGAAGCGCTGGACCGCGTCGACGCCCTTGATCTGGAGCAGGTCCTTGGGGTTCAGCGGGCCCTCGGTCAGCGGCTGGCCGGCGACGACTTCGCCCCCCGTCTCGGCCCGCAGGCGGGCTGAGTGCGGGACCTGGTATTCGCGCCGGTCGACCTCCTCGGAGCGGATGGTCACGTTGCGACCCTTGCGGGCCACGACCCCGGCGGTGGGTGACTTGACCGGGTGGGTCTCGCCGCCCACCTCGAGCTGGGCCAGAAGCTGATCCTCGATCACCTCGTCACCGTTCTCGACCAGGATCTCGTGCTTGGCGGTGAGCTTGATGGGGGTGTCGAACGCCTCGCGCCGCTCCACCACCACGCTGACCGGCTGATCTGGACCGCCACGCTGGACCTCGACCCGGCCGTCGATCTCGCTGACGATGGCCTGGCCCTTGGGGATCCGGGCCTCGAACAGCTCCTCGACCCGCGGCAGGCCCTGGGTGATGTCCTCGCCGGCCACGCCGCCGGTGTGGAACGTGCGCATCGTGAGCTGGGTGCCCGGCTCGCCGATCGACTGGGCGGCGATGATGCCCACCGCCTGGCCCAGCAGAACCAGCTGGCCTGACGCCAGGTTGCGGCCGTAGCACATCCGGCACACGCCATGACGGGCGGCGCAGGTCAGCGGCGACCGCACGTTGACGCGGTCGATGTCCGATGCCCCGATGCGCTCCACCGCGTCCTCGCCCAGCTCTTCGTTGCGCGCAGTGATCACCTTGCCGCTGACCGGGTCGGTGACGTCGATGCAGGCCATGCGACCGATGAGCCGATCCACGAACGGCTCGGGAATGTCGGCCGACTCCTCGCGGGTGATCCAGGTCCCGACGTCGGTCCCGCAGTCTTCCTCGCGGGTGATGACGTCCTGGGCCACGTCCACCAGGCGGCGGGTCAGGTAACCTGAGTCCGCCGTCCGCAGGGCGGTGTCCGCCAGACCCTTTCGCGCGCCGTGGCTCGAGATGAAGTACTCGAGCACGCTCATCCCTTCGCGCAGGTTGGAGCGGATGGGCAGGTCGATGATCCGGCCCGACGGGTCGGCCATCAGGCCGCGCATGCCGGCCAGCTGGTGGACCTGGGTCACGTTTCCTCGCGCGCCGGAGTGGGTGATCATCCACACCGAGCCCTTGCGATCGAGCCCGTCCAGCATTTTGCTGGTCACCTCATCGGTCGTATCGCGCCAGACCTCGACGGTCTGGGTGTAGCGCTCGTCATCGGTGATGAAGCCCTTGCGGAACTCGCGCTCGATGTCGGTCACCTTGTGGTCGGCCTCGGCCAACAGGGCCGCCTTCTCCTTCGGGACCTTGATGTCGTCGATGCCGATGGTGATGCCGGCCACGGTGGCGTAATGGAAGCCGATGGTCTTGATGCCATCCACCAGGCTGGCGGTGGCCGCCGGCCCCAGGTCGCGGTAGCAGCGCGCGATCAGGTCCTTGAGCGCCTTGCGATCCATGATCTGGTTGGAGAAACCCAGCTCATCCGGAAGCGCGGAGTTGAAGATCAGCCGCCCGGCGGTGGTCTCCACCAGCTCCCCCTTGAGCTCGACCCTGATTGGGGCCTGGAGGTGGATGATGCCTGCGTCGAGCGCCATCTGCGCCTCATCGAATGACGAGAAGGCGCGGCCCTTGCCGGCCGCCTCCGGATCCTCGATGGTCAGGTAGTAGCAGCCCAACACCATGTCGTGGGTGGGCGATACGACCGGCGTCCCGTCCGCTGCGCTGAGCAGGTTCTGGGTCGACAGCATCAGCTCCTTCGCTTCCTTCTGGGCGGCGGACGAGAGCGGCACGTGAACCGCCATCTGGTCGCCGTCGAAGTCCGCGTTGAAGGCGAAGCACACCAGGGGATGGATCTGGATGGCCGATCCCTCGACCAGGACCGGCATGAAGGCCTGGATCCCGAGCCGATGGAGCGTGGGTGCACGGTTGAGGAGCACAGGGTGATCCTGGATGACCTCCTCCAGCACGTCCCACACCTCGGGGCGTACCCGCTCCACGATCCGCTTGGCGCTCTTGATGTTGTGGGCGAAGCCCTTCTCCACCAGCTGGCGCATGACGAACGGCTTGAACAGCTCGAGCGCCATCTTCTTGGGCAGGCCGCACTGGTGGAGCTTCAGCTCGGGGCCGACCACGATGACCGAGCGGCCGCTGTAGTCGACTCTCTTGCCGAGCAGGTTCTGCCGGAACCGGCCCTGCTTGCCCTTCAGCATGTCGGACAGGCTCTTGAGCCGATGGTTGCCGGTGCCGCTGATGGCACGCCCGCGGCGCCCGTTGTCGATCAGCGCGTCGCAGGCCTCTTGAAGCATCCGCTTCTCGTTGCGGATGATGATCTCCGGCGCCTCCAGGTCCAGCAGCCGGCTCAGGCGGTTGTTGCGGTTGATCACCCGCCGATACAGGTCGTTCAGGTCGCTGGTCGCGAACCGTCCGCCGTCGAGCTGAACCATAGGCCGCAGGTCGGGCGGGATGACCGGCAGCGTAGTCAGGATCATCCACTCCGGGCGGGCGCCGCTCTTGCGGAACGCCTCGATCAGGCGCAGCCGCTTGATCGCCTTCTTCCGGCG
Organism: Chloroflexota bacterium; assembly: GCA_038040195.1. Taxonomy (NCBI): domain Bacteria; kingdom Bacillati; phylum Chloroflexota; species Chloroflexota bacterium. The sequence continues at coordinate 11,212 of JBBPIR010000011.1, forward strand.
CTGTCCGCTGGTCTGGCGCATCTCGAGCTGGAGCTTCTCCGCCAGCTCGTCGAGGTTCATGGCCTCGATGACCTTCTTGATCGCCTCCGCCCCCATCGAGGCGTCGAACAGACGTCCGTGCTGCTCGGACAGGTTGCGGTGCTCGGACTCGGTCACGGTCTGCATGACCTTGATGTCGTTGATCTGCTGGCGGGCCAGGCGCGCCGCGAGGCGCGCGTCATCGGTCTCACGAGCCAGGTGCTCGCGGGCCTCCGCCAGGGCACCGTCGAAGCCGCCGGTCAGATCGGTGATCTGCAGGTCATGCCGTTCCCGGGCCCGGGTCTTCGCCTCGCCGATGTCGGCCGTGACCGAGGCAACCTCGGCCTTGACCGCCTCGCGCAGGCGCGTGACGGACTCCTTGACCGGCTCACCCTCGCGAGCCACGACCTCGCCGGTGGCCGCGAACACGACGTCGACGATGACCGTCTTGCCGGCCGCCTTGAGATCGGTCTCGATGGCCTTGGCCGCGGTCGTCAGCTCCGCGGTGCGCGCCTTCTGGCGCTCGGCGAGCATCTTCAGCTCGGCGGCGAGCTCACCGTCGATCGCCATCCGGCGCTCGGAGACCTGCCCCTCCAGCTCGGCCTGCTTGTCGTCGACCACGCCCTTGGCCGCCGCGATGCGCTCGGCCAGCTCCTCGTCGACGCGTGCCAGCGCCTTCTCGCGCTCGCCCTCGTCGACCCGGGTCACCACCGACAGGGCGAAGTACAGGATCCGCTCCAGGTTGCGCGGGCTGATGTCGAGCAGGATCCCCAGCCGTGAGGGGGTGCCCTTGAAGTACCAGATGTGGCTGACCGGGCTGGCCAGCTTGATGTGGCCCATCCGCTCGCGACGGACCTTGCTGCGGGTCACCTCCACGCCGCACTTGTCGCAGATGATGCCCTTGTACCGAATCCGCTTGTACTTGCCGCAGTAGCACTCCCAGTCCTTGGTGGGACCGAAGATGCGCTCGTCGAATAGCCCGTCCTTCTCCGGCTTGAGGGTCCGGTAGTTGATCGTCTCGGGCTTGGTGACCTCGCCCGACGACCAGGACTTGATCTCGTCCGGCGAGGCCAGACCGATGCGGATGGCGTCGAAGTTGTTGACTTCCAGCATGTGCGCCCTTATTCCTCAAAGCCCTGGAGGTTGATGCCGCCCAGGTCGGGCAGCGGATAGGAGCCGGTATCCTCGACGAACCGGATCTCCTCTTCGTTCTCGTTCAGGATCTCGACCGACAGCCCGAGCGCCTGAAGCTCCTTGATCAGCACCTTGAACGACTCCGGCACGCCGGGCGCCTGGATCTCCTCGCCCTTAACGATGGCCTCGTAGGTCTGCACCCGGCCCAGCACGTCGTCGCTCTTCACGGTCAGGAGCTCCTGGAGGATGTTGGCCGCGCCATACGCCTCCAGGGCCCAGACCTCCATCTCGCCGAAGCGCTGGCCGCCGAACTGCGCCTTGCCGCCCAGCGGCTGCTGGGTGATGAGCGAGTAGGGGCCCGTGCTGCGGGCATGGATCTTGTCCTCCACCAGGTGGTGGAGCTTGAGCATGTAGATATGGCCCACCGTCACCGGCTGGTCGAACGCCACGCCGGTCCGCCCGTCGTACAGGAGGCTCTTGCCGTCCGTGGGCAGGCCCGCCTGCTCCAGCCGCTGGCGGATCTGCTCCTCAGTCGCGCCGTCGAAGACCGGGGTGGAGGCCTTCAGGCCCAGGGTGGTCATGGCCCAGCCCAGGTGGGTTTCCAGGATCTGGCCGATATTCATCCGGCTCGGCACGCCGAGCGGGTTGAGGACGATGTCGACCGGCGTGCCGTCCGGCATGAACGGCATGTCCTCCGCTGGCAGGATCTTGGCGATGACGCCCTTGTTGCCGTGGCGGCCGGCCATCTTGTCGCCGACGGCAATCTTCCGCTTCTGGGCCACGCTGACGCGCACCAGGCGGTTGACGCCGGGAGCCAGCTCATCGCCCTGCTCGCGGCTGAACTCGCGGACTGCGACCACGATCCCCCGCTCCCCGTGGGGCAGGCGGAGGGACGAGTCCTTCACCTCGCGGGCCTTCTCGCCGAAGATCGCGCGCAGCAGCCGCTCCTCCGCGGTCAGCTCCGTCTCGCCCTTGGGCGTGATCTTGCCGACCAGGATGTCGCCTGGCTGGACCTCGGCGCCCTCGTAGATGATCCCGTCTTCGTTCAGGTCGCGGAGCGACTCGTCACCGACGTTCGGGATGTCGCGGGTGATCTCCTCGGGGCCGAGCTTCGTGTCGCGCGCCTCGACCTCGTGCTTCTCGATATGAATCGAGGTGAACAGGTCGTCGCGCACCAGCCGCTCGCTGATCACGATGGCGTCCTCGTAGTTGCCGCCCTCCCAGGGCAGGAACGCGACCAGGATGTTCTGGCCCAGGGCCAGCTCACCCTTGTCGGTCGAGGATGAATCGGCCAGGACCTGGCCTTCCACCACGCGGGTGCCAACGTCCACGATCGGGCGCTGGTGGATGCAGGTGCCCTGGTTGGAGCGGACGAACTTCTTGAGCCGATAGGTGTCGAGCTGGTCCCCCTCGTCGCGCTCGACCATGATCTCGTCGGCGGTCACGCTCGTGACCGTGCCGGGCGCGCTGGCGGTCACCACCTGCTGGGAATCGAGCGCGGCGCGGTACTCCACCCCGGTCCCCACCACCGGGGCCTCAGGGACGATGAGCGGAACCGACTGGCGCATCATGTTCGAGCCCATCAAGGCCCGGTTCGCGTCGTCGTGCTCGAGGAACGGGATGAGGGCCGTCGCCACGCTGACGATCTGCTTGGGGCTGACGTCCATGTAGTCGACGTCGTCGGCCGGCTCGATGAGGAACTTGTCGCGGTAGCGGACCATGACCCGCTCCTCGACGAAGTGCTGGCCCGCGTCCAACGGGGCGTTTGCCTGCGCGATGTAGAACTTCTCCTCCTCGTCCGCGGCCAGGTAGTCGATCTGGTCGGTCACCACGGGGCGGATGCGGATCGAGGCCAGCTTCTGGTCCTTGATCGTGGCCCACAGCTTGTCGCTGATGGTCGTCCCGGCCTTGGCCAGGACCTTGCGGCCATCCGCGCCGAGGTCCTCGGACAGCGTCTCGCCCACCACGTCGGCGGTCTTGTCCTTGTGGGACACCGAGCGCCGGACCCGCCGATAGGGGGTCTCGATGAACCCGTGCTTGTTGATCTTGCCGTAGGTCGCCAACGAGCCGATGAGACCGATGTTCGGTCCTTCCGGGGTCTCGATGGGGCACATCCGGCCGTAGTGGGAGGGATGGACGTCACGGACGTCGAATCCGGCTCGCTCGCGCGACAGCCCACCCGGGCCGAGCGCAGACAGGCGGCGCTTGTTGGTGAGCTCCGCCAGCGGGTTGGTCTGGTCCATGAACTGGCTGAGCTGGCTGCCGCCGAAGAACTCCTTCATGGCCGCCACCACGGGGCGGATGTTGATCAGCGAGTTCGGGGTCGCCTGCTCGGGATCGGTGATGGTCATCCGCTCCTTGACCACCCGCTCCATGCGGAGCAGGCCGATGCGGAACTGGTTCTGGATCAGCTCCCCGTTGGCGCGGATGCGGCGGTTGCCCAGATGGTCAATGTCGTCGCGCTGGCCACGGCCATTGTTCAGCTCGATGAGCTTGGCCACGATGGCGACGATGTCGTTCTGGCTGATGACCCGCGACTCGCGTGGCGTGTCCGGCTCCTCGGTCGGCAGCTCGAGGTTGAGCTTGGTGGCGATCTCGCGCAGCGCCTTGTTGAGCTTGTAGCGGCCCACCCGGCCCAGGTCGTAGCGGCGGAAGTTGAAGAACAGGCTGTTGACCAGCGTCCGCGCGTTCTCGACCGTGGGCGGATCACCGGGGCGCAGCTTCTTGTAGACCTCGACCAGGGCCTCTTCCTGGGTGCTGGTCGGATCCTTATCGAGGGTCAGCGCGACATACGGGTGCTCGGGGTTGTCGTCGACCGCGCCTAAGATGCGGAGCATCTCCTGACTGTCGACCAGGCCCACCGCTCGCAGCAGGGTGGTGACCGGGATCTTCCGCTTGCGATCGACCTTGACCGACAGGACGCTCTTGTTCGAGGTCTCGAACTCGAGCCACGCCCCGCGGTTCGGGATCACCTTCGCGGTATACAGCTGCCGGCCGGTTGCCGCGTCCTCGTCGACGTCGTAGTAGACGCCGGGGGAGCGGACCAGCTGGCTGACGACGACGCGCTCGGCGCCGTTGATGATGAACGTGCCCTGATCGGTCATCCATGGGAAGTCGCCCATGAAGACCGTCTGACTCTTGACCTCCTCCGTCTCCTTGACGAGCAGGTCGACCTCGGCCCGCAGGGGCCGGGAGTAGGTCAGGTCACGAGTGCGGCACTCGTCCTCGTTGAATTTGGGATCTTCGAAGTAGTAGTCGCGGAAGTGGAGGTCGAAGTTCTTGCTGGTGAAGTCGCTGATCGGGGTGATCTCGTCGAGGAGCTCACGGAGCCCGGTATTGACAAACCAGTGGAACGACTCGATCTGGGTCTGGATCAGGTTGGGAAGCGGGAGAACCTCCGGGATTCTTGAGAAGTTTTCACGGCTCGGAGCAAGCGCCGAGCGGCCGGCAGAGTCGGCCAGGGGCATGCAGCACTCCTTGGAAGGGCATGGTGGATCGTGCGAGAGGCGGCGTGGGTCGCGGACACGCGAACGAGCAGTATAGCAGTCCGCACCGCTTCGTCAACTGAAGCGGTCGACATCAACCTGAGCCACTACCGGTCGACAGATCGCGGTAATGATGCAATTCACGTGTGACTGGCAAGTGGCGGAAGCAGCTTCCCATGCGCGACACCAGTCAGGTGTGACTGACGCCAGGCCGAAAGAGCTTCCCGTGCACGATAGCAGTCACCAGTGACTGAGCCAGAGGATCTGAACGCGCGAGCACTCCACTGGGCTGGGTGCCCCGCTCGGAGCGGCCCGAACGGCTATTTGACCTCGGCTGTGGCGCCGGCCTCGGCCATCTTCTCCTTGACCGCGTCGGCCTCTTCGCGGGTCACGCCCTCCTTCACCGCCTTGGGGGCGGCGTCGACGAGGTCCTTCGCTTCCTTCAGGCCGAGGCCGGTCAGCTCGCGCACGGCCTTGATGACCAGGATCTTGTTGGGGCCCACGTCGGTCAGTACGGCGTCGAACTCGGTCTGCTCCTCGGGTGCGGCGGGCGCTCCCCCATCTCCGCCGCCGGCTGGGGCGGCGGCGACCGCCACCGGTGCGGCCGCGGTCACGCCGTAGCGCTCCTCGAACGCCTTTACCAGCTCGCTCAGCTCCAGGACGGTCATGCCGTCGATGGTCTCGAGGATCTGGTCCTTGCTCAGGGTCTTGGTCGCCATGGTGTTATTCGTTCTCCTTGTCGGTCCTTGGTTGACCGGTCTGTTCGGCCTGTTCGGCCACTTCGGTCTGTTCGGTCTGTTGGGTCGGTTCGATCTGATCCGTCGGATCCGTCGGTTCGGCTTGATCGGTCTGTTCCTTCGGATCCGTCGGTTCCGCCTGGGCCCGATCGGCCTGATCCGCCGGCTCCGCCTCGGCCTGATCGCTCGGTTCGGTTTGTTCGGCCTGATCAGTCTGTTCCGTCGGCTTCGCCGGCTCCGTCGGCTCGCTCGGCTCGGCCCGGTCAGTCGGCGGCGCGACTTCGGTTTGCCGCCTTAGCTCGGCCACAGCGTTGAGGACCCCGACGAGGTTGCGAATGTTGGCGGCCAACACCCCGGCCATCCCGGCCAGCGGGGCCGCCATGCCGCCGGCCAGGCGGCCAAGCAGCACCTCGCGGCTGGGCAGGTTCGCAATGCGCCCAAGGTCCGTCGCGCTGATCGGTTGCCCGGCCAGCAGGCCACCCCGCAGAGTGACGAACTTGTACGGCCGGAAGGCTTCCTGCAACGCGCGAGCCAGGCTGACTTCATCGCCGCTGGTGGCGGCGATGGCGGTCGGCCCGCCGAGGAGCGGCTTGAGCTCCTCGAGGCCTGCCTCATCGGCGGCGATTTTCAGGAGCCGGTTCTTGGCCACCTGGAGGCGGACGCCGTTGGCGCGCAGGGTCTTCCGAACCGTGTGCATCTCGGAGACGGTCAATCCCCGGTAGTCCGCCACGGCCAGCGCGGAGCTGGCGCGCAGCATGTCCACCAGCTGGCTCACGGCCCGGCGCTTGGCATCGGTCGGCATGGTTGGGTCTGTCCACCTCCTGAAAACGAAAAGTCCCCGCCGCCAACGGCGAGGACCAGCCCCTCAACGGGGCGGGCTTCCTGCCTCGGCGTGCCCCGGCCGAGGTTGCCATCGGCCGGTGATTAGTCCGGGCCTGGGGCCCGGATCACATCGCTGTCTTGGGCTCTGAATTTGTGCCGTTCGGCGCTGTCGTACCTCCGGTCAGGCCTGGGCGGCGGCGAGGGCCGATGGGATGTCGACCGCCACGCCGGGGCCCATGGTGGGGGCTAAGGTCAGTGTTCGCAAGTACGTCCCCTTGGCACCCGATGGCTTGGCCCGATTGATGGCGTCCACCAGCGTGGCGACGTTGGCCTGCAGCTGGTCGGGCGTGAACGAGGCGCGGCCCACCGGGGCGTGGACGATCCCCGCCCGGTCGACCTTGAACTCGATTCGGCCCGACTTCACCTCGGCCACCGCGCGCTCGATGTCGAAGGTGACCGTCCCCGATTTGGGATTGGGCATCAGGCCACGGGGCCCGAGCTTCTTGCCCAGCTTGCCGACGACGCCCATGAGATCCGGGGTGGCGATGGCGACGTCGAAATCGAGCCAGCCGTCGTCGATCTTCTTCACCAGGTCCTCACCGCCAACCTCGTCGGCGCCGGCGCGCAGGGCCTCGACCGCCTTTTCGCCCTGGGCGAACACGATCACGCGGAGGTTGCGGCCCGTGCCGTGCGGCAGGACGACCGTTCCGCGGACCAGCTGGTCGGCATGGCGAGGATCGATCCCCAACCGCAAGTGGGCCTCCACCGTGGCGTCGAACTTGGCGGTGCTGACCTTGGGCAGCAGCTCGCATGCCTCCGCGATGGGATAGCGACGGCCGGTCTCCAGCAGCGCGGCGGCGGCGCGGTACTTCTTGCCGTGGGGAGCCATCAGTCAGCCACCTCGATGCCCATGCTGCGCGCGGTGCCCTCGATGATCTTCATCGCGTGCTCGGTGTCGTTGGCGTTCAGGTCCACCATCTTGGCCTCCGCGATTTCCCGCAGCTGGCCGCGCGTGATGCTCCCCACCTTCTCGCGGTTCGGCTCGGCCGATCCGCTCTCGACTCCGGCTGCCCGCTTGAGCAGGGCCGCCGCCAGCGGAGCCATGGTGGTGAATGTGAAGGACCGATCCTCGTACACCGTGATCTCGGCAGCCACGGTGTATCCGGACAGGTGGGCCGTCCGCTCGTTGAAGGCCTTCAGGAACTCGAGGATGTTGATGCCATGCTGGCCCAGGGCGGGGCCCACCGGGGCGGCGGCGGTCGCCTTGCCGGCCTGGCCCTGGACTCTGAGGATGGCACGTACTTTCTTGGCCACGTCTGTTCCTCCGAGGTGCTGGCGGGGCGGGTTGCGCCCCTCCCTCTACAACTTCTCGATCTGCAGGAAGTCGAGCTCGACCGGGGTCTCCCGACCGAAGATGCTGACCAGGACCCGAACCTTGTTGCGCTCCGGATGCACCTCGTCGACCGTGCCGATGAACTCGGCGAACGGCCCGTCGGTGACCCGTACGCTCTGGCCCTTCTGGAACTGGACCTTGAACTTGGGCGCCTCGACCCCCATCTGCTTGAGGATGGCCTTGACCTCGCTCTCGCGCAGCGGGGTGGGGCGGTTGCCCGAGCCCACGAAGCTGGTCACGCCCGGGGTGTTGCGCACGACGTACCAGGACTCGTCAGTCATGATCATCTCGACCAGGACGTAGCCCGGGAAGACCTTCTTGTTGACGGTCTGCCGCTGGCCGTTGCGGATCTCGATCTCCTCCTCCATCGGCACCAGGACCTGGAAGATCTGGTCCTCGACCCCCATCGACTCGATGCGGTGCTCGAGGTTGGTCTTCACCTTGTTCTCGTACCCGGAATAGGTGTGGATCACGTACCACAGCTTGGTCGTGCGCTCGGCGGCATCCGGATCCGCAGGCTGCGGCGCCTCACGCGAGAGGCGTGCGGCCTGGCGGGCTTCTTCGGTGCCAATCGGCTCGGTCATATCGGTCTATTCATCGCTCTGTGCATTCGTCGTCATGGGGCCAGCAGTCGGTCCATCCCGAACAGGAGCAGGAGGTCGATGATCGCGATGTAGGCCCCGACGACTGCCGACACGACAATCACGATCAGGGTCAGGTTGACGACCTGGCGCCGGGTGGGCCACACGACCTTGCGCAGCTCGGCCCAGCTTTCGGTGACGTAGGTACGGCTCCGGCTGATCATGTGGTGCTTTCAGGTGCTCCCGTGCGTGGACGAAGGGACGGGCTGGCAGGGGCGGCGGGACTCGAACCCACAACCGCTGGTTTTGGAGACCAGTGCTCTACCAATTGAGCTACACCCCTCCGCCTACTTGGTTTCTCGATGCAGGGTGTGGTGCCGGCAGCGGGGACAGAACTTGTTCAGCTCCAGCCGCCCCGGGTCGTTTCTCTTGTTCTTCCGGGTGCTGTACGTGCGCTCCTTGCATTCAGTGCACGCCAGCGTGATGACCGGACGGTTCTCGGCCTTGGCCACGGGATTCGGTCCTTCAGGTTCTTCCCGTCGGACACGCCGAACAAAGGCCGGTCACCGGGGGAAGCCTCGTGATTCTATGGCTCAGCCTGATGGACTGTCAACGGCGTCAGGCAACGAGGCCAGGTCGCGTCGAACCAGGACGATCCGGGTGAACGGCAGCCGGATATCGCTGAAGACCTCGATGCTGGCCAGGAAGCCGACGAACAGAAAGGCGATGCCCAGCAGCTGGCCGAGGAGGAAGGCACTGGTCGTTCCGAACCGATTGAGGCCATCGGTGATGGCCGGGATGAGCCCACCGATGGCGATCAGGATCGTCGCCGGCACCCGGCTCGAGAGGCGCCCGGCCAGCAGGGCGACGATCATTCCCGGGACGGACGCGACCACGTTCACGACAATGGCGATCGGCGCGATGAGCAGGCTGGCGCCGAAGCGGGCGGGCCCTTGGGCGGTATCCAGCGAGTAGCGGATCACCCGCCGCTTGGGCATGAAGATGTAGGCGCTGTACAGGGCGCCCAGGACCAGCAGAAACGCGCCCGTGATGTTGAAGAACGGCGTCAGGAGACGGAGGTAGCCGGGGAACAGCTCGCCGGTCGGGATGCCGGTGATCGGATCCACGGCAAAGCCCGGGGCCGGAAGTTGGACCGTCGCCATCATCACCGCGGACACCGCGGTCCCGCCCACGATGACAAGGGCCGCCAGGTGCGCCCAGCGCTCGTCGCGAAGGATGGTGAGGACGACGACGCCGGAGGCCACGGCCAAGCCCACCAGGAAGTAGATGAGCGGAGCCGATCCGGAGTCGGGGTAGTGGTAGCGCTGATCGGTCAGGAAGGTGAAGAGTCCGGCAAGGAGTATGGAGATCGCAACGGCGTAGCCGAATCGCGTCTTGGCCAGCAGGTAGGCCGTGCCCAGGCCCAGCCAACCGGCGACCCACACGGCGCCGACGACGTACCAGATCCGATACAGCGCCTCGTTCCAGCCCATCGCCCCACCCAGGAACTCGGCGCCGGCCGCTATGCCGAACCACAGCAGACCGATGGTCCACACCAGCTGGTACGGCTGGCGGCGACGGATCCACTGGTCGGCCACCATGGCCGCGAACCCAAATGAGAGGACCGATGACAGGAGCGGCAGGACGACGTTCAGATCCAAGGCCGTGGTGTCTCCGTGGAACTGGTGCTGGAGCCCACGTCCGGGCTCGAACCGGAGACCTCTTCCTTACCAAGGAAGTGCTCTGCCAACTGAGCTACGTGGGCCTAGAGTCCATTCTAGGCGTGGTGGGCAGGGAGGGAATCGAACCCCCACAGTCGAAAGACGGCTGATCTACAGTCAGCGGAGCTCACCACCTGCTCAACCTACCCACGGTGGCTGGCGGAGTATACCGATGGCCTCCGGGGGGCTCAAGGTGACGGGCGGGATGGAGCCGAAGGAGGAAATCGAACCCCCAACCGACCCGCCCGGCTACCGCGGTTCCCCGGAGGTTGGAACGGAGTCCACTGAGTGGGCGGGCCCCAGGCATCGAGGCAGGCTGCGAGCAGCCGCTGATACGCGTCCTCCCAGTTGAATATGTGCCCGCCCGAGCCGATCCCGACGCCCCCTTCGGCTACCGCGGCGCCGCGACTAAATCAACCGATGTCCCAGCCGGCCGGAAGCGTGAAGACGATCCGAATGCCGCTCGGTCCATTAGCCTGGCCCCGGATGGACTCCACGACCTCGCGGGCTGCATCTAGCTCGTCCGCCGTGGTCGTCTGGTCCCAGGTGAGGTAGACGCACAGGGTTCGGTCGCCGATTGGCAGGGCATAGGCTCCCGTCGTCTGCCCGACTTCTCGTTCCGTCATGAACAGGACCCCCGGGCCGTCGTACGGCTCGACATACCAGCCGTCGAGGCCAGCGACCGTCACCGGAACCCGCTCGGGGCCCTCCCCGCTGGCGAAGCAGTCGTTCTCGACGGCAAAGACCATCTGGGTCATTCGATAGCGGCCATCGCCCAAATCGACGACGCTGTGCATGCCTGCTCTCGATCCCAGTTCGCCAGTCCATCCGTATTCGCCCGCCGGGCTGAGTCCATATCCGGGCATATCCAGGTCAGGGAGCTGAGAAGCAGAGGGCGTGGGCGTCCCACTCTCGATGACCGGTGCGGAGGACGCGGTTGATTCCGCCCGGGTGGCAATCTGCGATGGGCTGCCCGTCTCTCCGCCCTGGCCGCTGCAGCCGACGATCAGGAGCGCGAGAGCGGCGATGGTCATCGGGCGCTTCATCTTCCGCCAGCATGACGCCTACAACGGCGATGAGGAAGAGGGTCGGAGTGGGTTCGCTCGGGTGCGGAGATCTGATCCGACGATTCCCGCTGAACGACCTGGTGAAGGCGGCACGACGGCCCCGGCGTTGAGCGGCGGGGCGTTTTCGTTCTCAGAATTTGGAGCCGACGGAGGGAATCGAACCCGCAACCGGCGGTTTACAAAACCGCTGCTCTGCCATTGAGCTACGTCGGCGTCTCGACCAAGATTCTAGGCGCCCGGCGGGCGGTACTGGACGGCGCGCGACTTCTCAAGCGCGGCCAGCGTCTCCTCTACGGTCAGCAGGACGGTGGTCGAGAACGAGCTGAGTGCCCCACCAGAGCCGATGGCGATGACCGCGGCGGCCACCGAGACGTTGTCAGGCGCCTCGACCACAGCGAAGCCGTCATCGGCTCCGAAGGCGTACCAGAAGCCATGGACCTTGCCCCCGACCGAATCCATATAGCTGCGCAGGGCCTCGCTGCGGTCCTCGGGGTGCTCGCGCAGACGGGCCCATGTGGCCGGGGTGTAGCCGAAGCGCATCAGGTACATGGTCATGGAGGAGCTCCCTCATAGGGCGAGGAACGAAGCCTACGGCGCATCACCGGGGTCGGGAAGCCCTCGCTGGCGGACGACCTCGAACAGGAGCAGTGCCCCGGCGGTGGCCGCGTTCAGGCTAGCCACGCGCCCGGCCATCGGGAAGCGAACCAGCACGTCACAGCGGCGCCGGGTGGCGCCACTCAGCCCGCTCCCCTCACTGCCAACCACCACCCCCAACGGACCGCGAAGGTCCGCTTCCCACGCGAGGGTCGCGGCCTCTTGGTCGGCTGCTACCAGTCGCAGCCCCCCTTCGTGAAGCTCGGTAAGGGTGGCGCCCAGGCTGGCGACGGGGGCGAGCCGCAGGTGCTCGGTGGCACCGGCCGAGGACTTCACGGCGGAGGCTCTGAGCGGCGCCGACCCACGCTCCGGGAAGATCACGCCGTCGACTCCGGCCGCCTCGGCGCTGCGTAGCAGGCCGCCCAGGTTGACCGGGTCCTGGAGGTGCTCGAGCACCAACAGGAACGGCGGGTGGCCGCCACGGGCGGCCGCGGCCAGCATCTCGTTCGGGTCGGACCAGCGTCGGGGTCCCACCTCCAGCAGGACACCCTGGTGACCGTCGAAGCCGGCCAGCCGGCCCAGCCGATCACGCTCGACCTCTTCGATCGGGATCGATGCCTGCGTGGCCGCACTCCGAATCGCGCGCAGCTCCGGGCTCGGCCGGGCCGTCCGAGCGATCAGCAGCCGACGCGCCAGCCGCCCCGCGGCCAGGGCCTCGGCCACCGGCCGTCGGCCCCCGATCCACTCGCTCACCGGGTGCGCTCGACGAGCGCCACGGCCCAGGCTGCGATCCCCTCGTGGCCGGGGAATCCAAGGCCGTCGGTGGTCGTGCCGCGAACCGATACCTGGCCGGCCGGGATGCCGATGAGCCCGGCCAACCGGGCTGCCATCTCGTCACGGCGAGGGCCGATGGCCGGGCGCTCCGCCCCGATCGCGAAGTCGACGCTCCGGGGCTCCCAGCCGGCGGCCCGCACCTGCTCGACGGCCAGGCGGAGCAGCTCCCCGGAGTCCGCGTCACGCGACGCGTCATCGGCCGGAAACAGAGTGCCGACGTCCCCCTGGCCCGCCGCCCCGAGAAGCGCGTCGATGACTGCATGGAGGGCCGCGTCTCCGTCCGAATGGCCGACCAGCCCACGCGGCTCGTCGGGGAACGCGAGGCCTCCCAGCCGCAGCGGTCGACCCGCCTCCAGGCGATGAGCGTCGACACCCACGCCCACCCGGACGGAATCACGCGAGGCGGAGACAAGCGCATCGGATCCAGGCATCGGCTCGTCCAGTGGCGCCATCCGACTCCGGAGAATGCAGTGCAGGAGTTCCGCATCCGCCGGCTCGGTGAGCTTGCGGTTGGCCGGGTCGCCCTCCACGGTCCGCACCGAGACGCCGATCGCGGTCAGCGCCGCCGCCTCGTCGGTCGGCTCCCAGCCCTGCGATCGGGCGGCCCCCAGCGCCGAGCGCAGGACCCCCAGCCCGGCAGCCTGGGGGGTCTGGGCGGCGACCAGGTCCGTGCGATCCACCGTGTCGAGGACCTGCCCGTCGCGGGCCCGCTTGAGCGTGTCGTTAACCGCGACCACTGGGATCGCTGCGTCGCCGTCGCCCGCGGCGCGTGCAACTCGTTCCATGAGCGCCGCCGATGCCGCGGGGCGCGCCGCGTCGTGGACCAGGACCACCGTGCCGGCGCCTACGCCCGCGTCGGCCAGCGCCTCCAGGCCGGCGCCCACCGAGTCGGCCCGCGCTTCCCCGCCGGCCACCAGGCGACAGCGCTGGGCGGCACCCGGCGGAAGGGCTGCCCGATAGCGTTCCAGCCCATCCGCCGGAACGACGAGGGCCACGACCTCCATCCCCGGCACGGCCAGTAGGGCGTCCAGGCTCCAGCGCCAGATGGCGCGACCCAGTGGCTCGAGCCACAGCTTGTCGGACCCCATCCGCCGGCCGCGACCGGCCGCGACCAGCACGCCGGCCAACGGGGGCGCGGCGGTCGTCACGTCCCGTCGCGGGGCTGGGCAAAGATCATGCGGCCGGCCACCGTCTGCAGGACGCGGGTGACCGTGATCGGTACGTCGTGGTCGATGAACCGGCTCCCACCCTCGACCACGATCATCGTTCCGTCGTCCAGGTAGCCAACCCCTTGCCCCGGCTCCTTGCCCTCCTGGATGATCCGCACGCTCATCTCCTCGCCCGGGTGGACCACCGCCTTGACGGCGTTGGCCAGCTCATTGATGTTCAGGACGCGGATCCCCTGCAGCTCGGCCACCCGGTTGAGGTTGTAGTCGTTGGTGAGGATCGCGGCCTCGGTGTCACGTGCCAGGGCCACCAGCTTGGCGTCGACTTCGTCCAGCTCGGGGTAATTGTCCTCGCTGATCTCGACCGGGGTGACCGAGTCCTTCTGGAGCGCCGCCAGCATCTCCAGGCCACGGCGCCCGCGGTTGCGACGCAACGCATCGGGCGAGTCGGCGATCCGCTGCAGCTCGTCCAGCACGAAGCGGGGCGCCACCAGCGCGCCCAGGATGAAGCCGGTCTTGCCGATATCCACGATCCGGCCGTCGATCACGGCGCTGGTATCGACCACGACCTTGGTCGGCACCCCGCGGCGACCACCCGGCGTGAGGCCCCCGATCGCCTTGAGGATGGCTTCGCGTTTGTACGTGAACGCCCCGGCCATGATCGCCGCCAACATGAGCGAGACCACCACCGGCAGGATGGTGCCCGGGGCGCCTCCGAGCTGGGAAAGCGGGATCCCGATCAGGGCGCCCATGAGCAGACCGATGAGGATCCCCGCCACGCCCAGCACGAACTCGGCGGCGCCTGCTTCAGACAGCCGGCCGACGGCCCAGCGGGTGGGATACAGGGTCACGTATGGGATGGCGAGGTAACCGAACAGGAGGGTGGCAACCACCACGGCCACCAGGAAAGCCGGTCGGTTGGGCCCTCCGATCAGGTCCGGGGCGCGATCAAGAATGACCAGGCCGAGGCCAAACCCGAGGATGATGCCGAGGAACGCGCCCGAAAGCCGGACGATGGTCTGCATGAGCCGATAAGTCCGCTTGGTGACCGTCGCGCGAGCCGATCACGAGATGAATGAACCGATGAGAACGGATGAATTCGCGCGAGCCCGCCGGAGCGGGGCGCCACACTAGCACTCCGCACCAGACCCGTCCAGACCGATATCCAGCCCCCTGACCCGGCTGTCGGGCCGGGCTTAGCTCGCGACCTTGACCGGCTGCTTGCGCGTCGCCTTCTTGGCGATCGTCACCTTGCCGTCGGCGTCCGCGTCGACCACGATCTTGTCGCCGCCCTGGAACTCAGCCATCAGCATCCGCTCGGCAAGCGGGTCCTCAATCTGGTGCTGGATTTCCCGGCGCAGGGGTCGGGCGCCGAATGCCTGGTCGAAGCCCTTGGTGATGATCGCGTCCTTGGCCGCGTCGGTGACGGTCAGCTCCATTTGCTGCGCGGCCAGCTGGTCGCGGACCCGATTCAGCAGGAGGTCCACGATGGACCGGATCTCCTCACGGGTCAGGCTGCGGAAGACGACCGAGGCGTCGATCCGGTTCAGGAACTCGGGGCGGAACAGGTTCTTCAGCTCGCCCAGGACCTTGTCCTTCATGCGGTCGTACTCGGCGACCGCCATGAGGTCCGCGTCCCCGCCGGCCCGGAAGCCAATCGAGCTGTCGCGCTGGATGAGCTGGGCGCCGACGTTGCTGGTCATGATCACGATCGTGTTCCGGAAGTCCACGCGCCGGCCCTTGGCATCGGTCAGTTGGCCGTCCTCCAGGACTTGGAGCAGGATGTTGAAGACCTCCGGGTGCGCCTTCTCGATCTCGTCCAGCAGGACCACGCTGTAGCTCTTGCGACGCACGGCCTCGGTCAGCTGCCCGCCCTCGTCGTAGCCGACATAGCCGGGCGGAGCGCCGACCAGGCGCGACACGTTATGGCGCTCCATGAACTCGCTCATGTCGAGCTTCACGAGCGCCTCCTCCGAGCCGAACATGAACTCGGCCAGCGCCTTGGCCAGCTCCGTCTTGCCCACCCCGGTCGGGCCCAGGAACACGAAGGAGCCGATCGGCCGCTTGGGATCCTTGAGGCCGGCCCGGGCTCGGCGCACCGCGCTGCTGATGGTCTTGATGGCCTCGTCCTGGCCGATGACGCGCCGATGGAGGGCCTCCTCCATCTTGAGCAGGCGCTCCTTCTCTTCCTGGCTGATGCGGACGACGGGGATGCCGGTCCACATGCTGACGACCTGCGCGATCTCCTCGTCGGTGACCTCGGGCGTCTCCTTGGCCGCCTCCTCGTGCCACGCCTTGCGCAGCTCGTCGATCCGCTCCCGGCCGGAGGCCTCTTCGTCGCGGAGCTTGGCGGCGCCCTCGTAGTCCTGCGCGGCAATCGCCTCGTCCTTGCGGCGGATGATCTCCTCCAGGTCCTGCTGCGCCTCACGCACGCTTGGTGGCGCCGACGCGTGGCGCAACCGAACCCGGGATCCGGCTTCATCAATCAGGTCGATGGCCTTGTCCGGCAGGGCTCGGTCTGCGACGTAGCGGACCGAGAGGTCGACCGCGGCCCGCAGCGCCTCATCGGTGTACTTCACATGGTGGTGCTCTTCGTACCGCGTCCGAATGCCGAGGAGGATCGCGTTGGCCTGGTCAACGGTCGGCTCGTCGACCATCACCGGCTGGAAGCGTCGCTCCAGGGCCGCGTCCTTCTCGATGTACTTGCGGTACTCGTCCAGAGTGGTGGCCCCGATGCACTGGAGCTCGCCGCGGGAGAGCGGCGGCTTGAGGATGTTGGCAGCGTCAATCGCACCCTCGGCGGCCCCCGCCCCGACCAGGGTGTGGAGCTCGTCGATGAACAAGACCGAGTCGCTGCTGGCCCGCAGCTCCTCGATGATCTTTTTCAGGCGCTCCTCGAACTCGCCGCGATATTTGGTCCCCGCAACCAGCGAGCCGATGTCCAGCGTGAGCACCCGCTTGTCGAGCAGGGTGTCCGGGACGTCGCCGGCCACGATCTTGTGCGCAAGTGCTTCGGCGATCGCCGTCTTGCCTACCCCCGGTTCCCCGATCAGGGCCGGGTTGTTCTTCGTCTTGCGACCCAGGATCTGGATGACGCGCTCGATCTCCTTCTCGCGACCGATGACCGGGTCCAGCTTGCCGGCGCGCGCCAGCTCGGTCAGGTTGATGCCCAGTGCGTCCAGGGTCGGGGTCTTGGAGGAACGCTTGGGCTCCTGGGACGGCGCGCTGGCGGTGCTCTGCGACAGGACGTGGATGACCTGGTGGCGGACTTTGTCGAGGTTCACGCCCAGGCTCTCGAGGACGCCGGCCGCGATCCCCTCGCCTTCGCGCACCAGGCCCAGGAGGAGATGCTCGGTCCCGATGTAGTTGTGGCCGAGGCGGCGCGCCTCATCGATGGCCAGCTCGATGACGCGCTTGGCGCGTGGCGTCAGGCCGACCTCGCCCACCACCGGGCGCTCCCCGCGGCCGATGATGAACTCCACCGCCTGCCGAACCTTCGACAGCTCGACGTTCATGTTCTCCAGGACGCGCGCGGCGACCCCCTCGCCCTCCCGCACCAGGCCGAGCAGGAGATGCTCGGTCCCGATGTAGTTGTGGTTGAAGCGCTGGGCTTCATCCTGGGCCAGGGTCAGGACCTTGCGTGCCCGGTCTGTGAACTTGTCGAAACGGTCCATATGCCTCTACCCGTTCGCATCCATTGGCGACCCCCGCGAACCGTACTTGAGTGTACGGCACCGCCTCGTACTGGTGTCGCACGCGGTACGGGTGGGGTCAATAGGTGATACGGCCCATTCGGCCTGACGGATCAATGCGGAACCCTCGGCTGGATGGCGCCTGGTCCGGCCTGCGGCCGGCTCAGCCCTCTTCGGGCTCGCTCGATGCCGGTGCCTCTTCCGGGGTGGGTTCGGCGGCCACTTCTGCAGCCGCGGTCTTGCGCTTTCGACTCTTGGCCGGAGCCGCGGCCTTGACCTTTTCAGCCGCCGGTTTCTCGACGGCAGGCTCCTCGGCCACGGCTTCAGCTACCGCCGGTTCCTCGGCAACGGCCTCAGCGACCACCGTTTCCGCGGCCGCAGATTCCACGGCCGCGGGTTCCTCGGCCGCGGCCTCGGCAACCGCGGGTTCGGCCGCTACCTCGGCGGCCGGCTCGTCGGCGCGGAACTGGTCGAGCAGGCCGGACTCGGCAAACGCCGCCGCCATGGTGTTATCGATACCTTCCTCGGGCTCCGCGGTCGCGTCCTCAGGCCGATAGTCGCGATCCCGGCCTCGGCCCCCACGACGGTCGCGCCGATCCCCGCGCTCCGCGCGATCGGTGTGTTCCACGCGATCGGTCCGCTCGGCTCGATCGGGAGGCGGCGCGCCGCCCTCGGAACGGCCGGGCGTCTCCTCGTAGTGCGGTTGCACCATCGGCGTCGATCGATCCTCGGTCTGCTTGAGGCTCAGGCCCAGCCGGTGGCGCTCGGAGTCGAGGCTGATGATCTTCAGCTTCAGCTCCTGGCCCTCGGATACGACATCGCCAGGATGCGCGACGCGGCTGTTCGAGAGCTCGCTGATGTGGATGAGGCCCTCGAGGCCCTCCTCGATCCGGACGAAGGCGCCGAAGTTGACGAGCTTGGTGACCGTGCCGTCGATGACATCGCCGATGGTGTACTTGGCCACCGACTCCTGCCATGGGTCGGGCTGGAGGCGACGAATGGACAGGCTGATCCGGCCCCGTTCGTGGTTGATGTCGATGACCTCGGCCTCGACCTCCTCACCGATGGCGTAGGCGGTCTCCGGGTTGTTCACCTTGTTCCAGGACAGCTCGCTCTTATGCACCAGGCCGTCGATCCCGCCCAGGTCGACGAAGACACCGAACGGGGCGATGCTCCGCACCTGTCCCGTCACGCGCTGCCCGACGTTGAGGGAGCTGAACAGCTCGTCGCGCTTCTCGCGGCGCTCCTCGTAGACGGCCACCTTCTCGGACAGGATGAGCCGATTCGCCTTGCGGTTGACCTCCAGGATCTTCAGCCGCAGGGTGCGGCCCACAAACGGCTGGAGCTTCTCCGCGATCTCCTGGGCGGCGTCGCGCGGCTGCTCGTCGCGCGGGCGTCGTGGAAAGTCGACGATCTGGGAGATCGGCACGAAGCCGCGTACGCCGAGGTCCACGATCAGCCCGCCCTTGTTGTGGTCGATGACGCGAGCCTCGACGATCTCGCCCGTCTCGAAGCGCTCCTGCATCGCGCGCCACTTGCGCTCGAGGCCGGCGCGACGGACCGACAGGACGGCGTGGCCCTCGGGCGACTCGGGCTGGAGGACATAGACGAGGACCGGATCGCCGACCTTCAGCTCCTGGCGCGGCTCGTCGCCCTCCCGGGGTCCGCCCCGCCGGCCCAGCAGCTCGCGGTTGGAAACCACGCCCTCGCTCTTGCCGCCGAAGTCGACCAGCAGCTCGTCGGGATCGACCCGGACCACAAGGCCTTCCACCACGTCCCCATGGCGGAGGTTCTTGACCTCGTGATCGGGGTGGTCGAGGGCCTCGGCCATGGTCGTCGGATCGGGACGGGGCTCGGGTACGGCCTCAGGCTCGGGTACGGCCTCAGGCTCGGGTACGGCCTCAGGCTCGAGCTCCGCGGCGGCCCCTTCGGCCACCTGCTCGGCAGGGGCCTCGAGTTCGACTGCGGCCTCAACTGTCGGCGGCTCAGTGCCCTCCGCCTCGGCCGTCGGCGTTTCGGCACTCGGCGCTTCGACCATCTGCTCGTCGGCTGGTGCCTCGGCGATGATCTCCACAGCCGGTTCAGGGGCGGGTTCGACCTCGGGCTCCGCGACCATGGTCGCGGCCTCGGTGGCCTGCGCGGTCGGGGCTTCCGGCGCGTCCGCCGCGGGATCGGATCCGGCCGAGGACTCCTCGGCCGAAGCGGCGGGCTGCGGGTCTTCGATCAAGTGATGGGTGCTCCTGTCCATATCGGTCTCTCTGAAAACAGAAACGCCCTCCGCATGCGGAGGGCGTCAGCCCGGGTTGTGAACAGTCCTGGTCCTCGTGGCGACGACTCGGTGCTCTCCTCCTGGGCGTTTGTGACGGCGTCCCGCACGTTTATATGGTTGTCCTGCTCAGAGGCCGGCGTAGCATACCATCGGAGTCAATGGTGCCCGAGCGTGCCTGAGCTGCCGGATCTGACGGTCGTGGCCGAGGAGCTGGCACGGCGCGCGACCGGTCGTCAGATCGCGGAAGCCTCGGCCCCTGCCCCCATCCTGCTGCGGGCCACAGCCGACGACCTCGAGGCCCTGCGCGGCATGACCCTGGGACCGGCATCGCGGCGCGGGAAGTTCCTCGTCACGCCGCTGCTCCGCGATGGGGAGGAGCAGCGCCTCCTGCTCGCCAATCCGATGCTCGCCGGGCGGTTCTGGTTGCTCGACAAACCGGGGCAACGGGTGCGGGCACGGACCGGGCTGCGGTTGATCTTTACCGATGGCGGCGAGTTGCGGTACGTCGACCGCGAGATGCTCGGCAAGCTGTACCTGGTCACGCGCACGCAGCTCGACCAGGTGCCCGGCTGGGCCGAGATGGGTCCCGACGCGGACGATCCGGCGCTCACCCTGGACGCGTTCCGGGCGCGGATTCGGCGCCACCCGGGGGAGCTGAAATCGCTCCTCCGCAACCAGCATTTCGTGGCCGGCATCGGCAACGCGTACAGCGACGAGATCCTGTGGGCGGCCCGGCTGGCGCCCTTGCGCCGCCGCAGCAGCCTGAAGCCCGAGGACGTCGACCGGCTGTACGAATCCATGCACCAGGTCCTGGCCGAGGCGACGTCGCGCCTGCGCGAGCTCGTCCCGCCCGATATCGAGGTGCAGCACCGGGAGTTCCTGCGCGTCCACCTCCGCGGCGGCGAGCCGTGCCCGCGGTGCGGGAAGCCACTGCGCCAGATCGGCGGTGATGAGGCGACGACGTTCTGCCGGACCTGCCAGCCGCCGATCTAGGGGACGGGAATGATCAGGACCTGTCCAGGGTGGATGAGGTCGCCGGTCAGGCCATTGGCGTCCCGAATGGCCTGCGCGGTCGTCCCGAAGCGGGCCGCGATCCCGTTGAGCGTGTCCCCCGACTGCACGATGTAGGTCACCGGGGTCGGGGCGGGCGTGGGTGTCGGAGCCGGCGTCGGGGTCGGTTCTGGGGTCGCGGTGGGCGAGGCAGGCGGCGATCCGGTCTCGCTCGGTTCGGGCGAGGGGGACGGGGAAAACGCGACCGACGGGGATGGGGACGCATCCGGCGGGGACACCAGGCCCTGCAGCCCGCGCAGTCCCACCCAGGCCACCGCCGCGCCAGTTCCGATCAGCAGGATCACGATCAGGGCGGCGGTACCAACGCGACGCGAGCGGGCCGGGATGATCGCCCGTGGCGCGGCTTCCAGGACCACGCGGGTGGAGCCGAAGGTCGCGTCCGGAGCGGCTGGCCCCCACGTGGGGCCGACCGGTCCAACCACCTCGAGGTGGGTCTGATACCGCGTGCACCCTTCGTAGCCACCGCCCAGGCAGAAGCGAACCTGGTGGTCGCGATCAATGGCCGAGAACGATCCGCTGGCCGCGCACCGGTGGGCGGGGTCGGCCGTCGCCGACACGGCGCGCGGGTCCCCGCCCAGGGTCAGGAGGGGGCAGATGGTCTCCACGCCCCAAGAATACGGGGCCGCGAAGAATGCGGGGCCGGGACACCGGGCGCCGGGAAAGCAAATATCCCGGCGACGACCTATTTTCCCAGGGAGTTGCCCCCCGAGTATCTTCGGCGCTGGAGAGCTTAACTTCCGTGTTCGGGATGGGAACGGGTGGTTCCTCTCCGCTAGCGTCACCGGGATATTCTTCAATTGCGACCCCACACCCCGAACGGGGCGGGTCAACCGACTCTGGAAGCACCGATTTGTATCGTCTTGGCATCCGCGTCCAGCCACGTGCTAGACGCGTGAAAATAGGTCAAGCCCTCGACCGTTAGTACCGCTTCGCTGAACGCATTGCTGCGCGTACACGTGCGGCCTATCAAACAGCTAGTCTCGCTGCGGTCTTACCCGGTTAACCCGGTGGGGAACCTCATCTTGAGGCGAGCTTCGCACTTAGATGCTTTCAGTGCTTATCCCAACCGAACAT
>JBBPIR010000012.1 GCA_038040195.1 Chloroflexota bacterium
TCACCGAGAACGCCGAGTACGAGGACGCCAAGCAGGAGCAGTCGTTCCTGGAGGGGCGGATCGCGACCATCGAGGCGCAGCTCAAGAACGCCGAGGTCATCGAGCATCCGAACGGGGACAAGGTCCGCATCGGGTCGACCGTCGTCATCCAGGGCCCGGATGGCAAGGAGACGTTCACCATCGTCGGCTCGGCCGAAGCCGCTCCGCGGGAGGGCCGGATCAGCAACGAGTCGCCGGTCGGCGTGGCGCTCATGGACCACAAGAAGGGGGACTCGGTCACCGTCCAGGCCCCGGCCGGACCGGTGACCTACACGCTGGTCAGCGTCCGCTAACCGCGCCGCCGTGTTCTGGGCCGACGAGATCGCGGCCAGGGCGGCTGAATCGGGGACTCCACAGGTCGTCAACGACTCGAAGACCCCCTCCGGCACGGTCCACGTCGGCAGCCTCCGAGGCCCGGTCATCCACGACGAGATCTGGCGCTCACTGCGCCGAGTGGGGGTGGAGGCCACCTTCCGGTACGGGGTCGACGACCTCGACCCCATGGATACCGCGGCTCTCCTCACCCCCGACGCGGTCGACCGACACATGGGCGTGCCGCTGTCCGCCGTGCCGCCGCCCGCCGGCTCGAACGCCGCCAGCTACGCCCGCCACTTCGTCGGAGAGCTGTTCCTCGGCACGTTCGAGCCGCTCGGGCTGCACCCGGAGATGTACTGGATGAGCGAGGTGTACGGCGGGGGATTGATGGACCGATACATCCGCGCCGCCCTGGACGCCGCCGACACCATCCGCACCATCTACCGCGACGTCAGCCACGTGGACAAGGAGCCCGGCTGGTTGCCCCTGTCCGTCATTTGCGAGTCCTGCGGGCGGATCGGGACCACGGTGCCCACCGACTGGGATGGCGACGGGGTGGCGTACACCTGCCAACCGGACGCTGTGGAATGGGCGACTGGCTGCGGCCACGCGGGGCGGGTCTCGCCGTTCGGCGGCACTGCCAAGCTTCTGTTCAACGTTGACTGGGCGGCCCGATGGAGCCTGTTCGGGGTCACCATCGAGGGCTGCGGCAAGGACCTTGCCACGGCTGGCGGGTCACGCGACCGCTCCGATGCGATTTCACGTCAGATCTTCGAGCGAGAGCCGCCGATCAACGTGCCGTACGAGTTCATCAACATCGGCGGCCGGAAGATGAGCACGTCTCGCGGGCGGGGCGTGGCCGCCCACGAGATCGCAGCCGTCATGCCGCCCAACGAGCTGCGGATGCTCTTCGTGCGCCACCGCCCCAACGTGGCGTTTGACTTCGACCCGGACCAGACCGATGCCATCCCGCGCCTGGTCGACGAGTTCGACCGCTTGGCGGCCGCGACCGCCGGCCGCCCCGTCCGGGGTGAGCTGCCCGCCGATGCCGAACGGATCTTTGCCGCCTCCCTGGTCGACCCCGATGCGGAGGTCGCGGCCGAGGCCGCCGCGTATCGGCCCGCGTTCGCCCACCTGGCGCTGCTGGTCCAGCTGCCGGGGATCGACGTCCCGGAACGGGTGGCGGCGGAGAAGGGCGGTCCACTCACCGAGCGCGAGCTGGTCATTCTCGAAGAGCGGAGACGGGCGGTCCGGGCGTGGCTCGAGACCTACGCTCCGCCCGCGGCGCGAGTCGAGGTCCGCCGCGATGCGGTGCCCGAGGCGGTGGGCGACCTGACGCCGGACCAGCGCGGGTTCCTCGGATCGCTGGCGGACGCGCTGGCCGCCCTGCCCGCCACCGAGTGGGTGGGGGAAAGTCTCCACTCGGCCATCTTCGCCACCGCCAAGGAGCGCGGCCTCGGGGCGGGGGCGGGCTTTGCCGCCCTGTACGCTGCGTTTCTCGGGCGGCCGTCCGGGCCGCGGGCAGGTTGGCTCCTTGCCTCGCTGGACCGGCCGTTCGTCGTCGAGCGACTCCGGGCCGCAGGAGGAGTGGCGTGATCTCGATCCAGCTCATCCGGGACGACCCCGAGGCCGTCAAGCGCGCCATCGCCCGCAAGGGCGAAGGGCCGCAGGTGATCGACCGGCTCGTGGTCGCCGACGGCCGGCGCCGCGCCCTGCTGGCCGACGCCGACGCCGCCAAGCACGAGCGCAACGAGGGCAGTCGGGCGGTGGGGGAGCTGATGCGCTCGGGGCAGACCGCGCAAGCGGAGGCGCGCAAGGCGTCCCTCGGCCAGCTTGGCGAGCGCATCGACGCCCTGGACGGTGAGCTGGCGGAGGTGGAGGCGGCCATCGAGGCCGACCTCCTGCTCGTGCCCAATCCGCCCCGCGACGCCGTGCCGGACGGCGGCGGCCCGGAGGACAACCCGGTGGTGCGCAGGTGGGGCGAGCCGCTGCCTCCCGGGGAGCGCCCGCCGCATTGGGAGATCGGCGCCCGCCTGAAGCTCTTCGACCTCGAGCGCGGGGCCAAGATCGGTGGCTCAGGCTTCGTGTTGTACACCGGGGCAGGCGCGCGCCTCCAGCGCGCGCTCATCGGTCTGTTCCTGGACATGGCGGCATCTCGCGGCTACACCGAGGTCTGGCCGCCGATCCTGGTCACCGCCGAGTCGGCCCGGGGCACGGGGCAGCTGCCGGACAAGGAGGGCCAGATGTACGCCATCGAGCGCGATGGCCTGTACTTGGCCCCCACCGCCGAGGTGCCGGTCACGAACATCCACCGCGACGAGATCCTGCCCCCTGGGTCACTGCCGGTCCGCTACGTCGCGTATACCCCCTGCTTCCGGCGCGAGGCGGGGGCCGCCGGCAAGGACACGCGGGGCCTGTTGCGGGTCCACCAGTTCGACAAGGTGGAGCTCGTCAAATTCGTCGTTCCCGAGTCCAGCGACGAGGAGCTTGAGTCGCTGACGCGCGACGCCGAAGTGGTCCTGGAAGCGCTCGAGCTGCCGTACCGGACGGTCGAGCGCTGCACGGCCGACGTCGGGTTCTCCCAGGCCCGCGGCTACGACCTGGAAGCCTGGGCGCCGGGGGTGGGCCGCTGGCTCGAGGTCAGCTCGTGCTCGAACTACGCCGATTTCCAGGCGCGGCGGATGAACGTCCGATACCGATCCTCAGCCGATGCCCGGCCCGAGTTGGTCCACACCCTCAACGGCTCGGGCGTGGCCCTGGCACGGACGGTCGCGGCCCTGCTCGAGACCCACCTCCAGCCGGATGGGTCCATCCGCGTGCCGGAGGTGCTGCGCCCATACCTTCCGGGGACTGACACCATCTCGTGAGCGCCGCCCATGCTGGCGGGCCGTCGCTGAATCGGCTGGCGGTCTCCGCCACCACTCACTGCCT
The DNA here is from genome assembly GCA_038040195.1 of Chloroflexota bacterium. NCBI lineage: Bacteria > Bacillati > Chloroflexota > Chloroflexota bacterium. Next base: position 3,286 of record JBBPIR010000012.1, read on the forward strand.
GACCGGCTGCGCGATCGGGGAGGTGCTGGGTCTGGTGCTGGCCACCTGGTGGGGATGGGACGTGCTGCCGTCGATCGGGCTGGCCATCGTCCTGGCCTTCGTCGCCGCCTACGCCCTGACCATGAGGCCGTTGCTGCGCGCGGGCCTGCCCGTTCGGCGCGCCCTGCGGGTCGCCTTCGCCGCCGACACGCTTTCGATCATCGTCATGGAGACGGTCGACAACGCGGTGATCCTCGCCATTCCCTCGGCCATGGAGGCCGGCCTCACCGACCCGCTGTTCTGGGGCAGCCTGGCGCTGGGTCTCGGGATTGCCTGGGTGGTGGCCTTCCCGGTTAACCGCTGGCTGCTATCCCGCGGCCAGGGTCATGCGCTGGTCACCGCCTACCACGAAGGGCATCACTAGCCCGCCACCCATGCGCCGCCGATAATCGTGCCCGGAGGGGTGGCAGAGCGGACGAATGCGGCGGTCTTGAAAACCGTTGAGGCGCAAGCCTCCGTGGGTTCGAATCCCACCCCCTCCGCCATCCGATTCCCGCTCCGATCGGCTCGGCCCGCCTAGGGAGCCGTCCTGAGTCACGGTGCCACCTGTCACCCACTTCGGGGCCGGACGTATTGACAGTCCTCGCGCCGGGTGCCGACAATCGGTCGTCTCGCGGCGGTCGGCGCGAAGTCAAGGGAAAGGGAAATCCAGATGCGAAGAGCCATCGCCACTGGTATCGCATTGGTCACAACGTTGCTGGTTCCTGCCGGAGCGGGTGCAATCACGTATGGCCTGCCCGATGGAAACGGGCATCCCGAAGTAGGTGCGCTGCTTGCACCCCAGGCATATTCGGACGGCACCTGGGCGGCCTGCACGGGAACACTGATCGCGCCGACGGTGTTCCTGACCGCCGCCCATTGCGACCTGGGCGTCAGCTCTGTTTATGTCACGTTCGACTCGACCTACATCCCGGGTACGTCGACGACCTACCTGGGCACGTGGCACGCGGACCCGAATTACACCCAGGCGCAGAACGACCCGCACGACATCGCTGTCGTCGTCTTCCCCCAGCCAGGGGTGACGGTGATCACGCCCGCGCTGCTCCCCGGGGCCGGGTCGTTGAACAACCTCAGGCGTGGGACCATGTTCACAGCGGTCGGCTATGGGGCCCAGTCCGTGACGATCGATCACGGCCCGACCTTCAACTACGCCGACATCCGCTACGTCGCCTTCGGCCCGCTGAACGCGCTCAATAAGAACTGGCTTCGGCTCTCGATGAATCCGTCGCTGGGTGATGGCGGCACGTGCTACGGCGACTCCGGCGGCCCGAACTTCCTCTGGGTCGGAGGGACCGAGACGGATATCGTCGCCGGCATCACGATCACCGGCGACTTCATGTGCCGCGCGACGAACGTCGACTACCGCCTGGACACACCCTCCGCGCGGGCTTTCCTGGGACTGTACGTCACCCTGCCATAACGGCCCCTCCACTAGCGGCGCCGTCGGCCTCGGTATGAAACGTACGCTCCCTGGGCCTTACCAGGATCTGGGTCGGTTTCCAGTAGCTCGTACAACCACTGCCACCACTCGCCAATGTTCGGGTTGGCGGCATCCGCGCGCTCGGCTTCGACCCATGGCTTGAGCCGAAGCCACGTCCCGCGGACCCACCCGCCAACCATCCGATCCAGCAGGCGATGGTCGACCACACCTTCAAAGACCATCGAGCCCCACATCTCGCAGGCGCTGTCCACCGCAAGCGCCGCATCCAGCATGCCTGGATCGTCGCGAATAGCGGCTGGATCGGCGCCTATGGGCAGGTTCAGTATTCGTTCAACCGCCCGGCGCACGTCCTGGGTCTGGACCGTTCGAACGATGTCCACGGCTGCGAGATCGCGCCGGTTCTGAAGGGCCTGGCGGAGCTGGATCAGCCCAAAAGCCACTCCGATCACTACCGCCAGGGTGGTGACCACGTCGAGCACTATTCTCACGTCCATGTCATTACTCCGCCGCTGACGGCACCTCGTGGTGGAGACGGCAGCGGGCTTCGTACTTCTCGTCACCCATGCCGCCAACCATGATCAGCGGCGAGTCGACCGGGGCCGGCAGGCCATCAATCAGCCGCTGGGTGCGCGTCGCCGGCTCCCCGCACACCATGCAGATGGCGGTCAGCTTGGTGACCTGATCGGCCAGCGCCATGAGGCGCGGCATGGGTCCGAAGGGGTTCCCTCGGTAGTCCTGGTCCAGCCCCGTGACCAGGACCTGCTTGCCGGTATCGGCCAGGCGTTCGACGACTTCCGGCAGGCCGTCATCCCAGAACTGGCCTTCCTCGATGGCCACGATATCGGCGTTCCCGACCACCGCCTCGACCTCGGCCGAGGTGTCGACGCTGACCGCCGCATGCTGCGCCCCCGACCGCGACACCACCGACTCCTCCGCGGTCCGGGTGTCGACCCGCGGCTTGACGAGCACCACCTGGCGCCCGGCGATGGCGAACCGGCGCAGGAGCCGGAGCATCTCGTCGGTCTTGCCGCAGAACATGCAGCCGCAGATGACGTGGACCCAGCCCGACGTGTAGAACATCACGGTCCGGCCGCCGGAGCGACTCAGTCGCCGACGACAGCGAGCCCCTCTTCGGGGAGGCCCAGGTGGTCCGCCAGCGCGGTCCGCATCACGTCGGTCGGCGCGTCCTCGCCGGTCCACAGCTTGAAGGCCGCCGCCTGGGCCACCAGGAACGAGCCCTGACCGTTGGCGACAATCCCGTCCCGAGCCGCCGCCTCCCGCATGAGCGGCGTCTCGGCCCGGTTCAGCACCAGGTCCAGGACGTACAGCTCATACGGCAACAGCGCTGCGGAGATCGGGCTGGCGTCGGTGTCGGCGCCAACGCCTGAGGCGTTCACCAACAGGCGAGCCTTGGACAGCTCCGCCTCGATGATCGTCTCGTGCCAGGGCAGGGCCCGGAGGTCCGTCTCGCGCGACGCGCGATCGAAGTGGGCGACGACCGCCTCGGCCCGGTGCAGATGGCGGTTGAAAACGGCGATCCGGCCAAACCCGCTCTCCAGCAGGACCGATACCACCGCCCGGGCACCCCCACCGGCACCCAGCAGGACAGCCTGGCGCGGCCACCGGGCAGTGCCCTCGGGCAGGATGGACTCCAGGCCGGCGCGCACGCCGGCCACATCGGTGTTGTACCCCTGCAGGCGTCCGTCCTGGTTGACGGCCGCGTTGACCGCGCCGCTGGCGCGGGCTTCGTCGGACAACAGACCGATGAGCGACGCTGCCTTCTCCTTGTGCGGTGAGCCGATCATGGCCCCCATCACCTCGGGGTGGACGACCTCGCCAAGGGCCTCGCTGAGCTGGTGCGGCTTCCGCTCCCAGCGCTCGATCTCCACCTCGCGACCGGCAGCCTGCAGCGCTGCCCGCTGGACCGCTTCGGCCGGGCTGGCAGGTACGGGATAACCGATGATGAGTAGGCGCGTCACAGGTCTGTCTCTCGATTGCAGGGCCGTTTCACGGCCATTCCCGAGGCGTGGCCGGACCGGCCCGGAGGAGGCCGGGTCCAGAGGAGCTGATGCTATCATCGGCGCCGCTTCCGGAGAGGTCGCATAGTGGCCTAGTGCGGCGGTTTGCTAAACCGTTGAAGGGGATTTCCTCTTCCGAGGGTTCGAATCCCTCCCTCTCCGCCAGCTTGCGCCGGGTGCCCGTAGCTCAGCGGATAGAGCGTTAGGTTGCGGACCTAAAGGTCGGAGGTTCGAGTCCTCTCGGGCACGCCACCCCATTCACGCACGAAACGGGCCTCTAAGACGGCCCGGCGGGCCGTCGTCGCCTCGACCCTGACCACTCTCGGCTCCCTAGCATGATGGTCGTCCCTATCAAGACTCGCAGAGGAGGAAACCTGCAATGAATGACAAGGAGAAGTCCGCCAAGACCACGACCGCGACCGAGAAATCGTCCAGCGTACTCACGGAGGAGGAAATGGCCGCCCTGAAGGAGACCGTCCAGGAGCGGAAGACGGCCGCGCGCCGCGGCAAGCGCGCGGGCAAGGCGGACGGGGAACGCGACGTGCTCGCGAAGATCGCCGAGATGCCCGCACCGGATCGCGCCATGGCCGAGCGGATCCATACGATCGTCACAGCCAGCGCGCCGGCCCTCTCGCCAAGAACCTGGTACGGGATGCCCGCGTATGCCAACAAGGACGGCAAGGTCGTCTGCTTCTTTACAAGCGCGGATAAGTTCAAGTCGCGGTACGCGACGTTCGGCTTCAACGACGACGCGAACCTCGACGAAGGCGCCATGTGGCCGACGTCCTTCGCGCTGAAGGAGCTCAATGCCGCCGCAGAGGCAAAGATCGGCGCGCTCGTGAAGAAAGCGGTGAGCTGAGGACTGAGCTCGCCACTGGCCCCGCCCTAGGCGGGGCATGCCACCCATTCACGTACTAAATGGACCGTCGCGCCTCGTCGTCGCCGCATACTTGTCGACAGGCTGTGGGACACCCGGACCTGTTCGAAGAGAGAGGAAGAAATGGACACCACGCAGATCATCATCGTCGTCATCCTTATCGCGGTGCTCGGGGGCGCCGTGGCCATCTGGTTTCGCCGACGACAGAATCCCTAGCCGCATCGACGCTGGCTGCTGATCGAGCCGGCCATCACCGGCTCTCCGGTCGGGGCATCTGCGTCAGCGCAGCGGGACTAGATCCAGCACCACCTTTCGGGTGGCGGTCCGGTATTGATCCTCTTGTCAGGGAGGGTCAGCCTGGTCGCGCCAGCCCCGGAAGGAGCCTCGCCTTCTAGCGTTCGCCGTTGCTCGGCTCCACGCTCTTCCTCGCGGCCCCCGCAAGGTCGGAGAGGCTGCGCAAGCCCAACGCGAACATCGCGATAGCACCTGCCAGGGCCACCGGGAGCAGCGTCGTGGCGTGGACCACGATCGCGAGGCTGAGCGCGGCAGGTGCCGTCAGGCCCACGGCACGTGCGGCAGCAGAGGCGGCGAGCTCGAACGTGCCGATGGAGCCGGGGGCCGATGGAACGGACGTCCCGAGAGCCCCGACCCCGATGATGAGCAGTGCGGCAGCGAGGCTGATGTCGGCACCAAGGCTCCGGGCCGCGAGCCAGCAGATCGAAGTATCGACGAGCCAAATGACGACGGTGAGGCCAGCTGCTTCCGCAACCGGGAGGCGCTGCGACCGCCCGCCGAATCCCTGGGCGACCTGGTCCAACCTCGTGAGGATCATCCTGGCGGCCGCGAAACGGCCATGGTCGGCCAATCGGTGGAGGAAGCGCAGCACCGTCCGCAGGCCCCCCAGCGTCAGCACACCGATGATGAGGAATCCGCCGGCCGCTGCGACCCCAGTGAGCTGCACCACCCACGGCGGCGCGCCAAGGGCCAATGATGCGAGGAAGGCCATCACGGCGAGAACCGCGACGTCCAGGATTCGCTCGAGGAGCACGGTCCCGAAGACCTCGAATGCGTTCAGGCTCTCGCGGCGTGCCAAGAGGTAGGCGCGGATCGGCTCGCCGAGACGAGCCGGGAGGACCGCGTTCGCGAGATACCCGATCAAGACGATCGGCGCAATGCGGCGCACCGGCGGTGTGTGATCGGCGACAGGGACCACCAGTCGTTGCCAGCGCCATGCCCGCAAGACGATTCCGGCGGCCACCAGCACAAGGCAAGGCGCGAGGACCAGTAACCGGGTGTCCGCTAGCGCCTCAGCCGTCTGCCCGATGTCCACCGATTGCAGGACGATCACGATCGCCCCGGCGCTGATCAATGGCCCCAGCAGACCGACGGCGAGGCGTCGCCCGCGAGGACGAGATGGACTGGCTATGAGATTCCGCCCATTCCCGAGAGCATACGGACCGGTCCCACTGATCATCTGCAAGTCGGCGCCGATTACCATGCGCCGGTGAACGATTCGGCGCTGATCTGCCTCTGTGAGCCGCTGGCCGATCCGGGCGCCGTGCCCACGGTCGGGGCACCCGGATGATCTACGTCATCGTCCCCGCCTACAACGAGGAACGGACGATCCGGCCAACGCTCATCGCCCTGGAGGTCGCCATGCGCGGGCGAAACGATCGCTACCTGGCAGTCGTGGTTGATGACGGCAGTACCGACCAGACGATTGCGCAGGCCGAGGCGGCGGTCGTCGAGACGGGCGGCGCACTACCCTTGCACGTCCTCCGTCACGACACCAACCTGGGACTGGGTGCCGGCGTCCGCACGGGCATCTACTGGGTCCTCGAACGGGCGGATTCCGACGACGTGATCGTGATGCTCGATGGCGACAACACCCATCCGCCGCGGCTCATCCCGAGCATGCTGGAACGGTTGGCGCAGGGCTACGACCTCGTGGTGGCATCCCGCTATCGGCCCGGATCACAGGTGCACGGCGTACCGGCCTACCGACGGGTGCTGTCTGACGTCGGACGAATCGTCTTTCAGATCATGTTCCCGATTAGAGGCGTGCGCGACTATTCCTGCTGCTTCCGGGCCTACCGGATCCCTCCGCTTCAGCGGGCACGCTTGGTCTACGGCGAGGAGCTGTGTACCGCCCGCGGTTTCGAGGCCGTGATGGACCTGTTGCTCCGACTCCGCCAGGTCGGCATCCGCGCCACCGAGGTCCCGTTGCAGCTTGACTACAGCGAACGGGTGGGGCAGAGCAAGATGCGTGTGGTCCGCACCATCCGCAACACGCTGGCGCTGCTCGCCCGTCGCTTCGTTGAGCGCTTCACGACGTACTCCGAAAGGCGGGTGCGGAGCCGGCTCGCCAGTGTCGAAGCTCGCGACCTGACGGTGGGGCCATGAAGTTGGCCATCGTGGTGGGGACGCGGCCCGAGATCATCAAGATGGCGCCGGTCATCCGGGCCTGTCTCACGCGCGACGTGCCGTTCGTGGTGCTCCACACCGGGCAGCACTACTCGTTTGAGATGGACGGGGTCTTCTTCGAGCAGCTCGAACTGCCGCGACCGACGCACAACCTGGGCGTGGGCTCTGGCTCTCACGTGCTCCAGATCAGCTCCATCATCAGCGCCATCGAGAGCGTGCTCGTCGGCGAGCGGCCGGACGAGGTGCTGGTCGAGGGGGACACGAACTCCGTCCTGGCTGCCGGGCTGGCTGCCAACAAGCTGGGGCTTCGGGTCGGCCACGTCGAGGCCGGATTGCGCTCCTACGACCGATCAATGCCCGAGGAGATCAACCGCATCCTCGTCGACCACCTGGCCGAGGACCTCTTCGCCCCCACGAAGCATGCCCGCGACATCCTGCTGGGGGAGGGCATCGAGCCCGAGCGAGTGCATGTCACCGGAAACACCGCGGTCGACGAGGTGCTCTATCAGCTTGGCCGTGTCGACCCCGAGCCGGTGCTGGCGATGTTTGGCGTCCATCCGTCGCAGTACGCAGTCGCGACCGTGCATCGGGCTGAGAACGTGACCGACCCCGGCCGGCTGCGCGGGATCTTCGAGGGCCTCGAACGGGTTGCCTCAGCGCTGGAAATCCCCGTGCTGGTCGCCCTGCACCCGCGGACCACGCAGCGCCTGTCCGAGCTGGGCATTGCCGTCGCCCCGATGGTTCGCCGGCTCCCGCCGTTGGGCTACCACGAGTTCCTGGCCCTGCAATCGCGCGCAGGGCTCGTGATGACCGACTCCGGCGGGCTTCAGGAGGAGGCGTGCACGCTCCGCGTCCCGTGCGTCACCCTCCGCGACAACACCGAGCGTCCCGAGTCGGTGGAGGTCGGAGCCAACCGGCTGGTCGGCGCGGATCCGGACCGGATTCTCGAAGGCGCCACGGCGATGCATCGGGCACCGCGGACGTGGATCAACCCGTTCGGCGACGGGCACAGCGGGGAACGGATCGTCGACCTGATCCTGACTCGCGGTGGCGCCGCGGGCCGGCCGAAGCTCACTTCCCTGCGGTCGAGGGCGAATCCACGCAACCCTGCAGGTGGAGTTCGCAGGATCCAGCGGCGCTGAGACGGTGACCCCGAGGGCCTAGATCCAGCACCATCCGTCGGGCGGCAGCCCGGAGCTGGTGATCGCATCCGGCAGGGTCATGGTGGTCGCACCCGGACGGTCGCAGTCGGCGAACAGCATGCGCCGCCGCCAGTCGTCGGGAGACAGCGGCGCAGCTACCAGCAGCGGCCAATAGACCAGGAACGCCGCCACGACCACAACGCCCGCCACCCCGGCCAGCACCCGCCCCGGCAAACTGCCCCATGCGCGCGCGGTGAGCAGGCCCAGCCCCAGGTACAGGAACGGGATGGTGGGCAGGATGTACCACAGGAGCCCGTTCCAGGTTGCCCCGACGACCAGCCAGGGCACATACGTCGCCAACACCCCCACCACCACGACCGCCTCCGGTGCAAACACCCGAACCCCTTGCCGCAGCCAGGCCACGGTCAGCCCGAAGGCCGCGACAACTGCCGGCCACCAGGCCGCCGGGTTGCCCAGCGCCATGACCTCGCGGTAGACCCCGTCGGCTGCGAACCAGTACGCGACCGGACGCTTCAAGAGCAGCCACGACCAGGCGGGTGACTCGTATGGATGGTGCCCCTCCAGCCCGACGTAGAAGCGGGCCAGGGCCAGCTGATGGCGCGCGACCCCCTGCCAGAACGTTCCCTCCTGCCACGGGAGACCGATGAGCGTCCCGGGCTGGACTCCGAGGTAGCTGGCCACGTACACCGCTGCGGGCACCAGCCCCAGCAGGATCGCCGTCCGTAGCCCCTCCTCACGGAATGCCACCCGCATCATGGCTCCCAGGCTCCGGCCATCTCGCCGCGCCGCGATTTCACTGGCCACCACAAACCCCACCATCACGAGGGCGGCAAACGCGCCACTCCACTTGACCGCCACAGCGGCGCCCATTGCCAGCCCTGCGGCCAGGCGCCACGGCCGCCCGAGCGCCCATCGGGCCAGACCGGTGGGGGGCTTGTCGCGCTGCCGATCTCGGTCCAGCACCACGAACAGCATCCCCGCCAGGATGAACAGCGCCAGGAAGACGTCGAGCATGGCGACTCGCGAATGCACCAGCTGGAGGAAGTCCAGGGCCAGCAGCCCCGCCGCCGCCGCGGCCCCGATGGCCGCCGCGGTTCCCCCCACCGGAGTCAGCAGCCGCCGGGCGAGGACGTACAGCACGGCCACGGTCACGATCCCGGCCAGGGCCGCCGCAATGCGCCAGCCGAACTCGGTGTAGCCGAAAACCACAATCCCACTGGCGATGAGCCACTGGCCCAGCGGGGGATGGGCGTTGCTGAGTGGCTCGGCGATCCCGCACACCCCAGGCCCGGCCACCAGCAGGCATGCGTTCTGGGCGTAGAAGATCTCGTCGAACACGAAGCCCGGCGGATGGTCCAGGCCGGTCAGCCGCAGGGCGGCGGCGGCGACTACGAGCGTCCCGAGCAGGAGGGTATCGAGTCGGGACCAGCCCACCGCCAGAGGATACGGCAGGGTGGGGCAGACCGGCCTGCTAGACTCGGCGTCCGGTGAACTACGAGCTGTTCATGGCCGAGGCGATCGCCGAAGCGCGCCGGGGAGCAGAAGAGGGCGAGAGCCCCAGCGGTGCGGTGGCCGTCCTTGACGACGCGATGATCGGCCGAGAGCACGACCGCCGCCAGCAGACCCACGATCCCACCGCCCATGCCGTGCTGCGTGCCGTCCAGGCTGCCGCCGGCAAGCTCGAGGGCCACCGCCTGAGCGAGGTGACCATCTTCGCCACCCACGAGCCATGCGCCATGTGCGTGGGCGCCCTGGTGGAGGCCCGCGTCGAGGTCCTCGTGTTCGCCGTCCGGGACCCGGAACGCGGCTGCGCGGGATCGGTCCTGGACCTGGCTCGGAGCCCGGTCCTGCCGCACCAGATTGCCGTGATCTCGGGCGTGCGGGAGGCGGAAGCTCGGCGTCTGAACGACGAGGCGGTCCTGCCGGCCTGAGCGCACCCCTCTGCTAGACTCGCCCGCCGGAGAGGTGTCCGAGTGGTTGATGGTGCCGCTCTCGAAAAGCGGTGTGCGATGAGCACCGTGGGTTCGAATCCCACCCTCTCCGCCACCTGCAGGGCTCCGCCGCCACCCCGCGGAGAGGTCGCCTAGAGGCCTATGGCGCCGCATTGGAAATGCGGTTCGGGGCAACCCGTCGGGGGTTCGAATCCCCCCCTCTCCGCCACTGCCTGCTACCATCCGCGCCGGCCGTGCTTAGGCGGGGAACTAGCGGTGCCCTGTACCCGCAATCCGCTTCAGCGGGGCTGACATCCCGGCTGAGGTCGTCGACCTCCGCCCCCCACGACGGCGCCCGACGTTGAGAGTCGGGTCCCACGCAGCGGCGGCCCGTGAACCCCGTCAGGTCCGGAAGGAAGCAGCGGTAAGCGATCCCCGTCGGCGGCAGTGGGATGACCTGGCTGGAGCCGGGTTCCGGCGCGAATGCGGGGGGCGACGCTCGATGCCGGGCGCACGGCCGAATCCCCTTCCCGCGGCTCGGTGTAGGGTTAGCGGGTCATGCTGAAGGGCCCCTAAACCGCTGTGCCAGCCGATCCCAATCTCGAGTTGAACGCTCCCGTTGCCGGTCCGCGACGCGCGCTGTACCGCCGCTGGCGGGCCCAGCGTTTCGCGGAGCTGGTCGGCCAGGACCCCATCGTCAACACCCTGCGCCGGGCGGTGGCCACCGATCGGATCGTGCACGCGTACCTCTTCGTCGGCCCCCGGGGCACGGGCAAGACCTCGACGGCCCGCATCCTGGCCAAGGCAATCAATTGCCTCGAGCGCGGCGACGATGGCGAGCCCTGTGATCGGTGCGCCGCCTGCGTGGCCATCCGCGACGGACGCGCGCTGGACGTGATCGAGATCGATGCCGCCTCCCACGGCCTGGTGGAGGACGCCCGCGACCTGGTCATGCGGGCCCTGACCGCGCCATCGGACCTGCGCCGCCGGGTGTACATCATCGACGAGGTCCACATGCTCAGCCCGCACGCGTTCAACGCGCTGCTCAAGCTGATCGAGGAGCCACCCGACCACGTCGTTTTCATCCTGGCCACGACCGATACCCACCGGGTGCCGCCCACCATCATCAGCCGCACCCAGCGCTACGACTTCCGCCGGCTGGCGACCGATGTCATTGCCGCCAAGCTGACCCGTATCACCAGCGCGGAGGGCGTGCAGGCCGATCCGGCCGCCCTGGACCTCATCGCCCGACTGGCCGATGGGGGGATGCGCGACGCCGAGTCGCTGCTCGACCAGGTCATGTCCTATGCCGGTGACCGGGTGGCGGTGGACTCGGTTCGGGACGCCGTCGGACTGGCCGATGAGGAGGCGATCGCGGGGTTGCTCGACGCCCTGGTGAGCGGCGAGGCTCCCGGCGCTCTGCAGCGGATCGCCGACCTGTCCGATGCGGGCCGTGACCTGGGCCAGGTCGCGCAACAGCTCGAGGGGGAGGGGCGCCGGCGCTTGCTGGCCGCGCCGACCGACCCGGCTCTCGCGCGCCGCCTGGCGACCATCCTGCGCGCCGCGTCCGAGGCCGGCACCGCCGGTGCCCGCGACGGCCGGGCTCGGCTCCAGCTGGAGCTGCTGGCCATCGACTCTGCCACGCAACCCGTTGCCGCAGCGGCGACGGTCACCGCGCCGGCGGAAGCGGCCGGGGTGCCCCGACCAGTACCAGCGGCGGCGCCCGCGACCCCGCGGCCCGCGACCGCACGGCCCGCGACGCCGAACCCGCGGCCCGCTCCGCCGGCAGCGGCGACCCCGCCCGCTCGGCTCGCCTTCGCCGACCCGGCTCCAGCCCCGCCACCGACCGAGGGCAAGGGCGCCGACTCAACCCCTCTCCCGTCACCCGACGGCGTGCGGCCCACCCTGGCCGAGGTCCGCTCCCGGTGGGGCGAGGTGGTCGAGCGCGCCCACCCTGTCGTCAAGCCGCTCATCAAGGAGTGCCGCCCCTACGAGCTGCACGGCGTTCGGCTGACCCTCGCCTTTCCCGAGGGTCGCGAGTTCATGCGCGGCCTGATCGCGGGCCGCGCGCGATCCATCGAAGACCTGCTGGGCGACATGTTCGGCGGCGGCTGGTCGGTGGAGGCCGTGGCGGCCTCGGTCGAACTCGAGCCGCTGACCGTCGAGCAGGCCATTTCGCCGAACGAGAGCCCGGAGGCCGCGGCCCTCCTCCAGCGCACGCTGGAGATCACCGGCGGCCAGCTGGTGGACGCGCCCGAGGTCCGCTGACGCGGTGAACATCGGTCAGCTGACCCGCATGGCCCAGGAGATGCAGGCCAACATGGCCCGCGTCCAGCAGGAGCTGCGCGACACGACGGTCGAGGCCAGCGTCGGTGGAGGAGCGGTCCGGGTCGTGATGACCGGCGCCCAGGAGCTGCGGGCCGTCGAGATCGACCCCGCCACCGTGGACGCGTCCGACATCGAGCTCCTGCAGGACCTGGTCTTTGCCGCGGTCACCGACGCGCTGGCCCAGAGCAAGCGCCTGGCCGAGGAGAAGATGGCGGCCATCTCCGGCGGCCTGGGATTGCCCGGCCTGCCCGGCTTGCGCTGAACCGAACCGAAATCGGTCCATGGCTGGTCTGATCGCCCCTGTCGCACGCCTGATCGAGGCCTTCAACCGGCTGCCCGGAGTCGGGCCCAAGACCGCCCAGCGGCTCACCTACCACGTGCTTCGCAGCCCCGCCGACGAGGCCCGGGCCCTGGCGGAGGCGCTGGTCGCCGTCAAAGAGCAGGTCGCCTACTGCTCGGAGTGCTGGAACATCACCGAGGTCGATGTCGACCCGTGCGCCATCTGCGCCGACCCCCGGCGCGACGCGACCCGGATCTGCGTGGTCGAGGAGCCACTCGACGTGCTGGCCATCGAGCGCACCCGCGAATTCCAGGGCCGCTACCACGTGCTGCACGGCGCCATCAGCCCCATCGACGGCATCGGTCCCGAGCGGATCAAGGCCCGCGAGCTGCTGGTGCGAGCGGAGGGCGGCGGACTGGCCGAGGTCATTCTGGCCACCAACCCCACCCTGGAGGGCGAGGCGACCGCCATGTACCTGGCCGAACTCCTGGGGACGTCGGTGCCGGCGGTGACCCGAATCGCGCGCGGCGTGCCGGTTGGCGGCGACATCGAGTACGCCGATGACGTGACCCTCATCCGCTCCCTCCAGGGCCGGCGCCAGGTCGAGCGCCCCTGACGCCGATGGGTTCTCAGTCGGAATCCACTCGGCAACCTCCATACCGACGGGCAGTCAGCTGCCGTCCGGGAGCCACGGCTCCGCAGAGTTCGCGCCTCGCCGTAGCACGACAAACTGGTCCGCCCTGACGCCGATCCAAGGGCCGGTTTCGCCGTCGGGCCACTGGACGCGGACCTCTGCGTCGGCGGCCGGACCAAGGCCGAAGTGGATCCAGCCGAGCTGGCCCCCGACGTGACCTCCGCCGACCGTCAGCTCCCGCCGGAGCAGCAGGTCGCCGATCTTGACTTCGGTCCAGGCACCAATCGCGTCGCGGTTGGGTCCGGGTTGGACGACGCGGAGCGCCAGCCAGTGACCCATCGGCATCGGCTGGGTGGCGTCGCCGGCTCCGACGTTGCGGAAGAGAAGCACGCGATCTTTGAAGTTGACCTCGACGAGGTCGAGCATGCCATCCAGGTTGAAATCGGTGAGGGCGGCTCCGCGGCCCCGCAAGAACGTCACGATGCCGGCCGCCTCAGCTCCCTCAACAAAGGTTCCGTCGGGCTGGCCAAGGAAGAGGTTGCTGGGATCCCGCTCGGCGTAATCGGGCTGTGCGTCGACGTTTCCCTTGGAGACGAACAGGTCGATGAATCCATCATTGTTCACGTCCTGGAACTCGGGGTGCCAGGCCGTCGAAGGCCGTGTATCACCGCCCGTGAATGGCCCGAACGCTGTCACTCCGTGCTGGAGCCCGACGTCGCGGTAGGTCGGAGTCTCCGGACCGGTGGTCAAGGTCTGGAGCCTGTTTGTGCCCTGGCTGGTGAGGTAGAACTCCGGGAACCCATCCGACGTGAGGTCATAGCTGCCAATCCCCATGCCCTCGATCTGGAGCTGCAGCCACCCGTCGGCGTCCGTGTACAGACGCGGGTCTTCGCCGGTCGCCACCCGCCAGAGCTGCTCCTGACCGTTGACGTAGTCGTAGTAGTGGCGGTCGTTGCTGACCCGCAGGTCGCGCCGGCCCGAGCGATCCCAATCGCTGAACAGCATCGATTGGGCACAGTAGCCGGGGCTCAGCGTGCGCGGGGTGCCGTAGCCCATCCCGGTCGCGTCTGGTCGGAATAGCTGGTTGTCGGGGCAGTCTCTGGTCGGTTCCGCCGCCGGATCGAGGACTCGAAAGTTGCCCAGGGCGATAGTAGGCAGGCGCGCCGAACCCTCCCACGCGGCGCTGAACGCGGTGGTCATCGCGTGGCCGCCGTCAAACGTCCACGCCTCATTGGCTCGTTCGAAGCGGCAGCCTCCGAGCCCTCGCAGGATGACGTTCTCTCCACCCCGCAGAACGGCCAGGTCGACCTCGCCGTCACCATCGACGTCGAGTGGATAGGCGCCGAAGACATCGCGGAGATCAACGGCGGAGTCGTGGATTCGGCTGAAGTGCAGTGCTCCGCCGACAGGGCTCTCGTTGCGATAGAGCGCCGCGGAATTGCTCCCACCGGCCAGGTAGAGCTCAGGTCTGCCATCGCCATCGCAGTCGAACACCGCGACTCCTCCGCCGATGGCAAACGTGAACTCGCCCCCATACACGTGGTCGATGCCTGCTCCGGCCGCCTCCTCGACGAAGTGGGGCGCCCCCATCGCGGAAGTCGGCGTGGCCCGGCCCAGCAGTGCGGCGGCGACAGCGATCACCAGGATGACACCCACCAGCGCCCCGGCCCGAGCCAGGCCGGGGCCGCTGAGCCAGCGACTCACGAAATCGTTGATGCCGCGGTCATGGCAGGTGGTCGGCGGCCATCAGCGCGCGACCTGCCCAACGTAGTACAGCTGGGCCTTGGCCCAGGCGGCTATCCCACACTGGGCGCCGACAGTGCGCCCCATGAAGTCGTCTGCCTGCACGTGGATCCCTCCGTAGAGGCGTGACTGGCCCGCCTGATCGGCCGCGTCGTAGTACGTGGCCCACTCCAGGCGGACGTCGGCTGACGGGCCAACCTCGAACTTGAGCGATCCTGCCTCGATCGTGTAGCCGCTTACCCCACCCGGGAAGTACTCGCTGCCAGTAAAGCCGGCGAGGACTTCGGCAGCCGCTCGGCTGAAGGTGCTGTGCCCGGAGATGTACCCTTGGAACGCTGGCGTGACGAAGGTCGGCAGCTGGTAGGGGACCCAATCCACGGCCAGGATCCAGTCAACTCCACCGACCTGGGTCGTCGGGTCTTGCGGATTGCCCGTCCAAGCGTGGATCGCGATTTCCCCCTCGCGGCCGACGAGGGCCGCGTGGCGTTCTCCGGCGGCGCTCGTCTCCTGCGTGATCAGTTCAACCAAGCCGGGGACAAGGGGCAAGCCCTCCGGATCGTAGGACGGCAGGCCGGGATCGCTCGACTGACCCCGCCCGCCCATGTATCGGATCATCGAGATCGGGCGTGTGCTGTCGTAGCGGCCTTTCAGCCCCCAGGCCGCGATGGCCGCGTCGTGGACCGCGGCGTTCATGGCGAAGTACATCTTGATGTCCCACTCGAGTCGATCGACGGCCGGTCCCGTGCCGCCGATCCGCAGGTCGGGTGCGAGCTCGTCGGAGACAAGGTTGGCGAGCGCGTTCCAGTGGCCGGGCGGCGTCTCGGATTTGGGTCCGTCGGCCCAGAACTCGGCCATGACGCGGGCGAAATCGCCTTCGTCCACCACGTCCGGGGGGTATGGCATGCCGGTCGCCGGGTTGACAGCGTGACCTTCGCCGTCGTTCGTGCCAAGGGCGTTGTTCCCACGCGCGCCGGGCGAAATATCCATTGCCCTCCCGGTCGCGGGTTCGAGGACACTGCTGTCCCGGATCACCTCGACCGCCTGGTCCTTGAACGCCTGGTCGGTTGCCGGATCGCCGAGGCGTGGGGGCGGGCCTGGATCGATCGGCGTTCCGTCCGCCCCGCCATCGGGCAGGGTGAAACTGGCAACGTGGCCCCAATGCGGAGCGACGGCCTGTTGAACACCATTGACGATGGGGATCCCGTTCTGCGAGATCATGTTCTCGATCCTCAACGGCTGCCATCGATTCGGGTCCCTCATGGTCGTACCGGATCCAGCCACCACCAGAGGGGGGTTGACCGGCTGGTAGTCGGGGGCAGCGTACCCCTCGGCCTGGTTCGCGCCGTCGGTCATCCCGTGGGCGATGATCGTGGCCGCGATGCGATTGCCGACCGCGGCCGGGGAGTCTCCCTCGGTGGTTGTTACGTCGAGCGGATAGCACAGGGCGTCCATCACATTGGCGAACTCCGACAGCGAATCCGCGCCGCCAACGGCACTGCGGAAACGGGAGGTCAGGATCCCGTAGGCGGCGTAGCTGATCGCCTCGTTGCGTGCCGCACGCACATCCCACGCCCCGTGTTTCTCCGTGACGAGATAGCCGGACGCGTGCGGATCGTAGGCCGCCCACGCATCCCAAATGGCTGCCGAGAGGTGGAACAGGTTACGCGCATGAACCGGGGGATTCGGAAGTGAACGGCGGATGGCGTCCAGCAGCGCCTCATCCCAGCGCCGGGCAACAGACCACTCCGGATGATTTGCCGGCGCCGGGCATTCTGGCTCCTGGGACCAGGGCCGGACCACGATGAGACCACCCACGATCAGCGCGATCCCGAGCAGTCCGGCTACCTTGGCCCTTGTCATCCGGCGCGATGGCACGCCGTGTCCTCGTACGTTTCGCAGCGTTTCGGCGGGCATGGTAGCAATGCCCAGAACGCGAAGTGTCGGGGAGGACGGCGTGAAGGTGGTCGGTCGCGAGCGCGGCCGCGCCGGCCCCCAGCATCAACCTGGCTCCGGACGGCTGGCTGGCCGTCGTGCCGCGCCGGCGGGACTCGAGGTCCAATATGGCTGGATCCGCCGTGCCGCGGTGGCGTCGAGGACGCCGAGGTGGCACCATCCATCAACCGGTCTGACCGGGTATGACCAGCAAGCCGAGGATTGATGAACGGCGTGAGGTGAAGGTCATCGAGCCGGGAGCGATTAACCCGCGTCGCGCTGATCGGCCCCTTGTCCTTGCCATTGACATCGGTTCGTCCTCGGTTCGGGCCGCCGTCCACGACCGCCTTGGTCGGACGCTCACGGGGACCGCTGTGCAGGTTCCGTACGCCTGGGAGATGGCTTCTGACGTCTCGGTTCGACTCTCCCATCGGACGCTCCTCGATCTGGTCGGCCAAACCCTCGACCAGGTCGTGGACGTCTCCGGTTCTCTCCCCCTGCAAGTCGTCGCCGGCGGGATCTCCTGCTTCTTCCACAGCATTTCCGGGCTGGACGTGGCCGGGAGGCCCGTGACGCCCGTCCTCTCGTGGGCTGATACGACGAGCGCCGGTGAAGCGGCTGCGCTCCGAGGGCGGATCGATCCCGACTGGGCCCACGCGGTTTCCGGCGTCCCCATCCACGCGAGCTACTGGCCGGCACGCGTGCTTCGGCTCCGACAGGAGCAACCCCGGATCCGGCACTGGGCCGGATTCCCCGAACTGCTCATGGAGGCCCTCACTGGACGCGCCGCCGTGAGCCGGTCGATGGCGTCCGGGACCGGGCTGCTCGACCGGGCTCAAGGAACCTGGTCGTCCGAGCTGCTCGAGCAGGTGGACATCGAACTTGGCGATCTTCCCCCGATCGTTGCCGATGACGAGCCCCTCGGTCGGCTGTCCGCTGCCTCCGCGCAGCGCTGGCCGCAGCTTGCTCACCTGTCGTGGTTCGCTCCGTGGGGCGACGGCAGCTGCGGCAACGTGGGACTGGCTGCCACGGCCCCCGGCAGGGCGGCCCTCATGGTCGGCACGTCCGGCGCGCTGCGCGCCTTTATCGCGGATCCCGCACCGCCGATCACGCCAGGTCTGTTCGCGTATCGGCTCGGCGCGGGGACGGTGGCGGGGGGCCAGTTGAGCGAAGGAGGCGGGCTTCTTGCATGGGCGAGTCGCCTGCTGGGGCGCTCGCGCCGCTCCTTGGAACGAGCCGCAGCTGCGGTCGCCGCAGACGGCCATGG
The DNA here is from genome assembly GCA_038040195.1 of Chloroflexota bacterium. Lineage (NCBI taxonomy): Bacteria > Bacillati > Chloroflexota > Chloroflexota bacterium. The sequence continues at coordinate 21,363 of JBBPIR010000012.1, forward strand.
GCTCACCGTGCTCCCGTATGCGTTCGGCGAACGGGGTCTCGGGTACCACGATCGTGCGCGCGGCGTCCTGGCAGGACTCCATGCGGACAGCGACCAAGCCGCGGTGTACCGGGCGATCCTGGAGTCGATCGCGTTCGGCTTCGCCGCGATCGACGATCGGCTGTCCGACCTTCTGGGCCAGGCTCCAACCGTGATCGCGTCAGGCGGAGCGCTGGCTCGCTCGCGTCTGCTCGCGCAGGTCATCGCCGATTCGCTCGGGCGGGAGATTGCCGTCGCACCGATGTTCGAAGCCTCGCGGCATGGCGCCGCGCTGCTGGCACTCCGTGGGTCCGGCGCGCTGGACGACGTGACCGCGGTTCCCCGACCGCGTGCTCGGACTGTCCGGCCCGACCCGGAGCGCGTGGCCCGCTACGTGGCGGCGCGGGCTCGCCAGCGTGCCCTCTACGAAACGGTTCTCGGCTGACATCATCAGGCCCCCAGGACCCGGGCATGTTCAGGCCAATCGGCTGCCAACTCGATCTTGGCGATCACCCGCCAACCCGCTACAGTTAGCCTACGCGACCCTGCCACGCTCGTGGTTCCACGCACGTGGTTCATTGAAACTGAGGAGGAGAGGATCTTGTCCATTCGAAGGACGGCCGCGGGCCTTGCGGTCCTGGCCATCATCTTGGCCGCCTGTCAAGCGTCGGCCAGCGGGAGCCCCGATGCGTCCGCAGGAGGAAGCCAGGCGGCTACCGGCGATTGCCACGTCGGCGTGGCGTGGGCGACCTTCCAGGAGGAGCGCTACGGGCTCCGAGACGAGCCTGGCATCCAGGGTGTATTGGAGGCCGCGGGTGCCCAGTACACCGGGAACGATGCGGCGAACTCGAACGAAACGCAGGCGTCGAACGTCGAGGCCCTGCTCGCCGCCGAAATTGATGTCCTGGTCCTGAACTCCGTCGATCCCGAGGCGATCCTGCCGTCGCTCCAGGCGGCCATCGATGCCGGGATCCCGGTCATCGCGTACGACCGCGAGCTCGAGAGTGAAGCCGCCCTCTTCATGACCCACGACAACGTCGGGGTCGGCCGGATGATCGCCGAGGCCGTAACGGCGGCTCAGCCCACCGGCAACTACGTGATCATCAAGGGCCAGGAGGGCCAGACGAACCCGTTGTTCCTCCGCGAGGGGATGGCGGAGGTCATCGACCCCCTGATCGCGGCGGGTGACATCACCATCGTCGGGGAGGAGTACACCGACGAGTGGCTCCCGGACAACGCCAAGACCAACATGGAGAACATGCTGACCGCGAACGACAACGACATCCAGGCGGTTCTCGCACAGAACGACGGGATGGCGGGGGGTGCCATCGCAGCGCTCGCTGAGCAGGGCCTGGATGGTGAGGTCGCGGTGGGTGGCCAGGACGGCGACGTCGCCGCCATCAACCGGGTCGCACTTGGCACGCAGATCGTAAGCGTCTTGAAGGACGCGACCGAGCTCGGCCAGGCAGCCGGTGAGGCCGCCCTCGAGCTCTGCGAGAATCCCGACATCTCGCAGGTGACCGGTGCGGTGGCGGGCACGTCGACCGGTGGGCTCGACACCTACTCCCTCCTGCTCGATCCTCTGCCGATCACGCGGGACAACCTGCAAGATGCTCTGGACCTCGATTGGCTCACTGAGGAAGAGCTCTGCGCCGATGTTCCATCCGGAACGGTAGACGTCTGCCCCTGATCCGCACGTCGGTGCAAACGAGCGCCCCGCCCTCAGGGGCGGGGCGCTCGCCTCGTTAGCCCTCTAACGATCGAGGCGTCATGACGACCGAGGCCGGCCCGATGGAGACCCCACTCAGCGGCGGGCGGGGCAGGGGAGCCGTGCGCTCATCCCTGTCGAGCCTGGAGGTGGACCTCCGGCTCTTTGGCATGGTTGCGGCGCTCGCCGTCCTGTGGCTGTCCTTCAACGTCCTCTCCGACGGGCTGTTCCTGACCCCGCGCAACCTTTGGAACCTGTCCGTGCAGTCGGCGGCGGTCGCCGTCATGACGACGGGCATGGTGCTGATCATCGTGTCTCGCAACATCGACCTGTCGATCGGATCGGTGCTGGGCTTCACGGCCATGATCATGGCTCTGCTTCAGACGGAGTGGATCCCCAACGGCTTGGGCCTGGGTCTGGGTCAGCCGTACACCTGGATCATCGTGGTCATCATCGGAATCGCCCTTGGCGCGCTGATCGGCGCTCTCCAGGGATTCGTGATCGCCTTCATGGGAGTCCCTTCCTTCATCGTTACCCTGGGCGGCCTCCTCATCTGGCGCGGCGCGGCCTTCCAGCTGGCGAGTGGCCGGACGATTGCCCCGCTCGACAGCACATTTCAGCTCCTCGGCGGTGGGCCGAAGGGGTCGCTTGGCGAAACCCTGAGTTGGATCGTCGCCGGAATCGCGATCATCGCCATCGGCATCGGTCTCGTCGCCAATCGCCGCCGCCGCCGCCGCTACGGATTCCCGGTGCGCCCGATATGGGCCGACGTCGGGATCGGCGTCATCGGGAGTCTCGTGGTGGCCACCGCCGTCTGGGTCTGCAACAGCTACTTATGGCCCCCGGCCCTGGCGGAGGCGTATGCCATCGAGAACGGGATCCCCATCCCGCCGGGAGGTCTCATCATCCCGACCGGGATCGCGATCCCGGTCCTCATGGCGATCGGCATCGCCGTCCTCATGGCATTCCTCGCTTCTCGACGCAAGTTCGGCCGCTACGTGTACTCCATCGGCGGCAACCCGGAGGCCGCGGTGCTGGCCGGCGTCAACACCCGCTGGACGATCATGAGGGCGTTCATCGTCATGGGGATGCTCGCCGCCGTCGCCGCCGTCATCACCACGGCGCGCCTGAACGCGGGGACGTCCGCCCTGGGAACTGGGGTCGAGCTGCAGGTCATCGCGGCGGCCGTCATCGGCGGGACCTCGTTCGCCGGTGGCATCGGTACGATCGCCGGTGGCGTGCTCGGGGCCGTCGTCATGCAGTCTCTGTCGACGGGCATGACCCTGATCGGGGTTGAGAACTCGACGCAGGATATGGTCGCTGGGGTCGTGCTCATTGGCGCGGTCGGGTTCGACAGCTGGCTTCGGCGGCGCCGGGCGTGAGCAGGAGGGAGACCGCATGACTGACCAGGATCCTTCGACCTCCGTGACCGACTCGACGGCCCCGCCGCTCGTCGAGATGCGCAGCATCCGCGTCTCGTTCGGCGGCGTCCATGCGGTGAACAATGTCACGGTCGACCTCCATGCAGGCGAGGTCGTGGGGCTCGTCGGTGGGAACGGGGCCGGGAAGTCCACCCTGATCAGGACCCTGTCCGGTGCGCATCCGCCGGACGACGGCGAGATCTACATCGACGGCGAGAAGGTCTCGATCGCCAATCCGCACGAGGCGAGGAAGTACGGGATCGAGACGATTTACCAGACGCTGGCGCTCGCCGACAACGTGGACGCCGCGGCCAACCTGTTCCTCGGCCGCGAGATCACCACCAGGCTCGGCTCATTGCACGACGCCGCCATGGAGTCGGCGACCCGGGAGGTCATGGGACGGCTCAATCCAAAGTTCAGGAACTTCAAGGTCCCAGTGGCGTCCCTGTCCGGCGGCCAGCGCCAGTCGGTCGCCATCGCCCGGGCGGTGTACTTCAACGCCCGGATCCTGATCATGGACGAGCCCACGGCGGCTCTTGGGCCGGCGGAGACCGAGCAGGTCCGCGAGCTTGTCAGTCAGCTGAAGGCCCAGGGGATCGGCATCTTCCTCATCAGCCACGACATCCACGATGTCTTCGACCTGGCAGACCGGATCAGCGTCATGCTCCAGGGCAAGTTGGTGGGCACGGTCGACAAGCACAAGGTGACCAAGGACGAAGTCCTGGCCATGATCATCATCGGGAAACTTCCCGAGCAGGTCTCCGAAACGGAGATGGCCCAGCTGATCACGTGATCGCACCGGCGCCCACGTGCGCCGACCGAAACCGAGGATGAGCGGACGAAGGTGGATGTCGGCGATCGCGTCGAAGTAGTGGTCGCGGCCAATGCGCGGCTGGCCGAGGGTCCCGTCTGGGATGCGCGTTCTGGTCGACTCGTCTGGATCGACGTTCTCGCCAAACGGATCTTCCTCACCGATGCCCGAACCGGTACCAGCGACGTGATCGAGGTGCCGCTCCACGTCGGCGCGGTCGTGCCCCGGGCGAACGGCGGGTTCGTGGCCGCGCTCCAGGACGGCTTCTGGGTCGTCGGGATGGGGTCGCCCTATCCGATGGCCCGCATTCCCGAGGCCCGGCCGGACCTGCGATTCAACGACGGCAAGTGCGACCCTGCGGGGCGATTCTGGGCGGGCACGATGGCCTACGACGAATCGCCGGCGGCTGGTGCCCTGTATCGCCTCGACGCGGATGCTCGAGCGACGCAGGTGCTCAGTGGGGTGACGATCTCCAATGGGCTTGCCTGGAGCGTCGACGGGCGCACGATGTACTTCATCGACACCCCAACGCAGCGGATCGACGCCTTCTCGTTCACGCCATCGACCGGGGAGATCGGCGATCGGCGCCCGCTGGTGCACATCTCCCCCGAGATCGGGGCGCCTGACGGCATGACCATCGACGCGGAAGGGGGGCTGTGGGTCGCCCTTTGGGGCGGCGCGGCCGTGCATCGCTACCTTCACGGTCGCCTCGACCGGGTCATCAAGCTGCCGGTCACCCAGCCGACGAGCTGCGCGTTCGGGGGCGAGAACCTGGACGAACTTTTCGTTACCTCGGCTTCCGAAGGGCTTTCGGCGGAGGAGCGCTCGGCGCAGCCGCTCGCGGGTGCGGTCTTCCGACTGCGGCCAGGCGTCCGCGGGATGGCGGCGGCGACCTTCTTTGGAGCCTGACCCTGACGCCTCCGCCGAGCGATGGCGGGCTCCCGGTTGACAGTCTGGGAGGTCGCTCGTAGACTCACCAGTCGCCGGTAGACCACCGGCAGGTGGCCCGTGAACGGCGACACCGTGTCGCGCAGCGCGGACACCGGGGTTTCTCCCAAGGAGGCCTCGAATCGAACGAAGCCGATCCAATCGGTGGCGTTGCCTTATCAGCTGAAGAGTGACAGGAACCCACACGAGTCAGCGGGACCAACGTCTGGACCCATTACCGGTGGAGTAGCCGCAAGGCGAGTCCACTGGTTTTTTGTTCGGAGAGTTTGATCCTGGCTCAGGACAAACGCTGGCGGGGTGCATGAGACATGCAAGTCGAACGGGGTTGATCGGGCTTGCTCGATCAACCTAGTGGCGGACGGCTGAGTAACGCGTAGGTGACCTACCCGGAAGTGGGGAATAACTGCCCGAAAGGGTGGCTAATACCGCATGTGGTCGGCGAATCGGATCGCCGTCCAAAGCCGAAAGGCGCTTCCGGAGGGGCCTGCGTCCGATTAGCTAGTTGGCGAGGTAACGGCTCACCAAGGCGACGATCGGTAGCTGGTCTGAGAGGATGATCAGCCA
>JBBPIR010000013.1 GCA_038040195.1 Chloroflexota bacterium
CCATCCCAGCCGCCAGCCCGACCGGGTTGCGGAACCGGAGGCCCATGTGCTCCACCGGCCGCGACGCAGCCCAGGAGCCGGCGGGGCCGTCGCTCGCCAGGTGGCTCAGCAGGGCCCGGCCGTAGGACCCTTCGGCCACCTTGCGCAGGGCGGTCAGTGTCGCGCCATGGATCCATTCCGAATCGGACGTGAAGAGCACCGGCCGCAGGCCCTCGTACAGGTCGCGTTGCCAGCCCACCCTGGTTGGCTCCGGTCGTCAGGTGTCGTGGGCGCGGGGGAACGCCATCTCGGTCGGCCATACCGGGGGCAGCGACTCGTCGTCGCCCGCAGCCGCTCCACCGGTGGGCGACATGTATTCGTGCCACACCTCGGTCCCGGCCGCCGGCGGGTCGTCGAGCTCCTTGATGGCCACGATGCCGTCGAAGCGGATGGCGCCGGGGCGGCCGTCATCAGTCTCGAAGTCGTCCTCGTACTGGGTCGCGATCTCCACTGCGCGGCCCATGGCGGCCTCCTCGTCGTCCCCGTCGATCAGGACCACGCGATCCTCGACCAGGTACGGCTCGGTGGCCTCCTCGACCAGGTACGCGTACCGCAGCTCGACCGCGAACCAGCCGCTGCTGACGACCCGGGCGGCGGCCGGATCGGCCTCGACGGCATCGGCGCGGCGACGGTGGGTCACGCGGGGGGTGGCTCTTCGCCCATGACCGTCTGCGACTGTTCGCGCAGGAACTGCTGGACGTAGTACGGCCCCAGGCCGCCCTTGCCCGACGAGCCCGAGCCCTTCCAGCCGCCGAAGGACTGGATGCCCGGCCACGCCCCGGTGGTCGCGCCGCTCCGTCGGTTGACGTACACGACCCCGGCCTGGATGCCGGTCAGGAAGCGCTCGATCTCGGATTGGTCATGCGAGAAGATGCCGGCCGTCAGGCCGTAGGGGGTGTCATTGGCCAGGCTCAGGGCCTCGTCCAGTGAGTCCACCTCGGCCACCACCACGAACGGCACGAACAGCTCGTCGCGGAACAGGCGGTGGTCGGGCGGGAGGCCGGTGACCACGGTGGGGGTCGGGAAGTAGCCGCGCCCCACGTCGCCCGAATCGAGGACCTGGCCCCCGGCCGCGATGGTGCCGCCGTCACGGCGCGCCTCCTCGACCGCATCGGTGAACGTGCGCAGCGCCCGGGCGTTGATGACCGGGCCCATCCAGTTCTCGCGCTGGGTGGGGTCGCCCACCTTGATCTGCCGCGCTCGCTCGGCTAGCCGCTCGACGAACTCCGCCGCCACGCTGCGATCGACGTAGACCCGCGAGTTGGCGCTGCACTTCTGCCCGTCGAACCCGAACGCCGAGCGGGCCACGCCCTCGGCCGCCTCGTCCAGATCGGCGCTGGCGGTGACGATGGCCGGGTTCTTGCCCCCCATCTCGGTGATGATCGGCCTCGGGTACTCGCGCGTGAATCCGCGGTACAGCCGCATCCCGACCTCATGGCTGCCGGTGAACACCATCCCGTCGATGCCCGCGCTCTCCTCCAGCTCGGCGCCCACCGTCTCGCCGGGGCCGGTCACCAAGTTCACCACCCCGTCAGGGATCCCCGCCTCGCGCAGGGCCTCGACGAACTTCCAGCCCATCAGCGGCGCGTCGGACGAGGGCTTCATGACCACCGTGTTGCCCGCGATCAGGGCGCCCGAGGCTGGCCCACCGGCCAGCGCCATCGGGAAGTTGAAGGGACTGATGACGGCCCACACGCCGTGTGGCTTGAGGACCGAGCGGGTGTGCTCGGCCGGCGACAGCGACCCCATGGGCTGGACGAACCCGTCGTGGGCTTCCATCTGGTCGGCGTAGTAGCGGAGCAGATCCGCGGTCTCCTCAACGTCGCCCAGCGACTCCAGCCGGTTCTTGCCGACCTCGAACGTCATGAGCGCCGCGTACTCGAACTGCCGCCCGCTGATGAGGTCCGCCGCGCGGCGGATGATCTCGAGCCGGCGCCGCCAACCGAGGTCGCGCCAGGCCGGGAACGCGTGCCGGGCCGCGGCGATCGCGTCATGCACGTCCTTGCGCGTGCCGACCGGGAAGCGGCTGACGACCAGCTCGGTGTCGATCGGGGAGCGGTGCTCGAAGGTCTCGGCCCCTGCGCGCAGCTCGGACCCGATCAGCATGGGGTACGTCTTGCCCAGCTCGCCACGGGCCCATTCCACTGCCCGGTCGAAGGCCGCCTGGAGCTCGGGGTTATCGGCGCTCAGGGTCGCGTAGGTGATCTTCAGGCGGGGGCTGGTCGCGGTCACGGATGGGGTCTCCTGGATGGGTCGGTCCGGATTATCGCACCGGGTCCGGGCGGCCCGAAATGCCCCGTCAAGCACAGTGGGAGGCCAGGCTCCGGGGGGAGAAGAACCTGGCCTCCCGGGCGGATGATAGACCGATAACACGGCGCCAGGGACTGCTTTGGGCGGATCAGGCCCATGCCTTGGCGAGGTGGTACAGCCCCAGTTTGAGCTCCGGGAGTGGCGGATAGGAGCTCATCAGGAAGGCCCGCGCGCGGTCGCCGTACAGGCGAGGCAGGATGGCATGTGCGGCCTCCGTGTCGCGCAGGTCGAGCCTGGCGTGCACGACCTTGATCTTGAAGCCGTGGCGCAGCCACCAGCCCGTTCGTCGCTGAGTGGCCTGCCGGGCATGGTTGACTACCTCCGGCTCGAGGAGAGGCCCCACGTCGTCGCGGCCGTAGTAGCCCATGACCACCAGCCGCCCCCCGGGACGCAGGACGCGCAGCGCCTCGGCGATGGCCGGCAGCGAGTCCTCCTCGGCCTCGATCAGGCCATGGAGCACGATGTCCACCGCCGCGTCGCGCAGGGGGAGGGCAGTGGCCTCGCCCTCCACCATCCGGATGTTTGGCTGGTGCGCCGCGCTGGCGCGCAGGCGCGCTTCTCCCAGTAGGGACGGATCGGACTCGATGCCATAGGTGCGCGCTGTGCGCCGGGCGAGGAGCATGGGGTAGTGGCCGATCCCGGTGCCCACATCCGCGATCCGTTTGCCGGACAGGGGCACGATCCGCTCCAGGGCGGCCAGCACCTTGCGACCGGGGTCGATCATGTCGCCCAGCCGGTGGTACAGGTCCGGATCAGGCTCGGTCCAGGCCGGGAGGATGCCGCGCATCATGGGAGGGGGACCTGCGTCATGGGACGGCCACCCGGAGCCAGGCCGGTTGCCCGCCCTCCTGGCGGAGGAGCGCCTCCCCGGCCAGGAGCTGCAGGTCAAAATCGACCGGACCATCCATGCGGCGGTTGGCGATGATCGGGATGACCAGGGTCGCGCCCGGATCCAGTGGACCCCAGCCCAGCGACGTGGTGCCGGCCGGCTCTCCGCTTTCACCGGGTCCCCACACCCACTTGGTCCAGGCCTGGATCCAGCTGAGCGGCGGGCACCCGTCGCAGATCCGGTCGGGCGATGGCACGAACGGCGCCAGGAAGAGGTGCTCGTCCAGCGACGTCGACCAGCGCAGGACGATCTCCGTGATGCGCGTGGCGTCGAGATTGGTGACCGTCACCACGATCTGGCCCGAGGCGTCGGTGGCCAGGTTGGGGGCCACCGTGACCCGAATCAGACGTTCATCTTGCAGGGCCGGGTTCTCAAGCGAGTAGGGCCGGGGCGTCGCCTCCGGCGTGGTGCTCGGTTCGGCCGTGGGCGTGGCACGGGGCGTGGCCCTGGGGGAGGGAGACGGCGTCTCGGTGGGGAGTGGCAGGCAGGCCTCGAGTGCCACGACGAGCGTCACAAAGGCCCCTCCGACGAGGATGGCCCGCGGCGCGAGGCGGGATCGGGCGCGGGCGGACATGACGCCGCATGGTAGAGGACGACCCCTTGCTACGATGCCCGACATGGAGCCGGCATCCCCCGCCACCCGCCACCGCCCCTCCTTCGGGCTGATGGCCTGGTTCGTCTGGGTTGGGCTGCTGCTGGGGGTTACCGGGCTGCTCCTGCCCCGGATCATCGCCTTCGTCGACTTCAGCGAGAAGGCGCCCTTCTCGCTCCTGGGCCTGTTCATGATGGCCGAGCTGGCCGCGGTCCTGTTCGGCCTGACCCTGGTGCTCCAGCACAAGCGCGCCGGTTTCGGCTTCGCGCTGGGCATCTCGCTCCTGCCGGCCCCCATCCTGGCTGGCCTGGTGCCGGTCGCCCTGGTCATGCCCGCCGAGGCGGCCGCGGGGTGGACCACCCTCATGCTCCCATTGGGCGCCGCCATCTCGGTGGTCCTCATCGCCGGCCTGGTTCGGCCCGCCACGCGGTCCTGGTTCACCGAGGACTGACGGCCGGATGCGGCTGGTCGCGTTTGCCCATACCCAGGCTGAGGGCCCGCCTGGCCGGCGGCTGGGGCTCGAGCAGCCCGACGGCGTGCTGGACCTGACCGAGGCTCTGGGCGCCGATCTGGGTGGGGTCCTGGCCAAGCTCGACCCGGAGGCCATGATCGCGGACGCCGTAGCCGCGGCTGTCACGGCGGGCCAGGCTCTCATCCCGCTGGCCGAGATGCGTCATCTGGCCCCGCTCCGGCACCCGGGCAAGATCGTGTGCGTGGGGCTGAACTATCACGACCACTGCCGGGAGCAGAGCGTCGAGCCCCCGGCCTACCCGATGCTGTTCGCCAAGCTCGCGAACGCCATCAGCGACCCGGGCGCCCAGCTGGTCCGGCCCAGCGCCACCGACAAGCTGGACCTCGAATGCGAGCTGGCCGTGGTCATCGGTCGCCGCGCGTCGCAGGTGGCCCCCGACCGGGCCCTGGAACACGTCTTCGGCTACACGATTCTCAACGACGTCACGGCCCGCGACCTCCAGCGCGAGGACCGCCAGTGGCTGCGAGCCAAGAGCTGGGACGGGTTTGCGCCCCTGGGGCCGGTCGTGGTGACCCGCGACGAGATCGCCGACCCCGGCCGGCTGGCCCTGAGCTCGTGGGTCAACGGCGAGACCTGGCAGGAATCGACCACGGCCGAGATGATCTGGGACGTGCCCAGCCTGATCGCGTTCGTGTCCCGATCGATCGCACTGGAGCCGGGCGACATCCTGGCCACCGGCACGCCGGCCGGGGTCGGCCACTACCACGACCCGCCCCGCTACCTGTCGGGTGGGGACGTCATGGGGTGTGAGATCGCCGGGATCGGGGCCCTCGAGAACACCATCGTTGATGAGCAGCCGCGAGCCGCGGACCATTCCGCGGCCGCCGGCATCACCGAGCCGGCCGGCATCGCCTGATGCGCGCCCTGGCCAAGACCCGGGCCGAGCCGGGCCTCGAGATCATCGACGCGCCCCTCCCCACTCCGGGCCCGGGCGAGGTCCAGCTCCGGATCGAAGCGGCCAGCGTGTGCGGGACCGACCGCCACATCTACCTGTGGGACCGCTGGGCGGCCGAGAACATCAAGCCCCCGGTCATCCTGGGTCACGAGCTGGCGGGCCGGGTGGTGGCCGCCGGCGCGGGGGTGACCCGTGTCCGCGAAGGGGACCTGGTCGGGGTCGAATCGCACCTGTACTGCGGGACATGCACCCAATGCCGCGCCGGCTCCCCGCACCTGTGCCGCAACCTGCGGGTCATCGGCGCCCACGTCAACGGCGGCTTTGCCGAGTACGTGGTCATTCCGGAGGCCAACGCGGTGGAGTCGAACGGGCTCGATCCCGCGGTGGTTGCCCTCCAGGAGCCGATGGGCAATGCGGTGCACGCCGCGTTCGTGGAGCCCATCGCGGGCCGGACGGTGGCGGTCACCGGCTGCGGACCCATCGGGCTGTGCGCGGTGGGCATTGCCAAGGCGGCCGGGGCGACCTGGGTGGTGGCAACCGACACCGAACCGTACCGGCTGGAACTGGCCGCCCGAATGGGCGCCGACCTGGCCCTGGATGGCCGCGAGCCGGACACCGTCGCGCGGGTGCTCGAAGCGACCGGCGGGGACGGGGTGGATGTCGTGCTCGAGATGAGTGGGTCGGCGGCGGCCCTGGACCAGGGCCTGCGCTTCGTGACCCGCGGGGGGCGTATCAGCCTGCTGGGGATCTTCGGCGAGCCGGTGGCGGTGGACCTGTCGAACCTCGTCATCGAGAAGGGCGTTCGCCTGCATGGCGTCTTCGGACGCCGGATCTACGACACCTGGGAGCGGACGCAGGACCTGCTGCGGTCCGGGGCGCTGGACGTGGCGCCTATCCTCACCCATCGGTTCGACCTCGCCGACTGGCAGCAGGGATTCGACCTGCTGGGGTCGCGGCATGCCGGTAAGGTGGTGCTCACGCCATGACATCGGCTCGCTCGACGCGCAATCCGCTGGCGTTCCTGGACGCCGACCTCGACGACCTGCGCGCCAAGGGCCTGTATCGCCGCCTGCGGGTGGTGGAGAGCGAGCAGCAGGCCCGTTGCCGGATCGACGGCCGCGAGGTCATCACCCTGTCCAGCAACAACTACCTGGGCCTGACCACTCATCCCAAGCTCCGCGAGGCCACCATCTTCGCCACCCGGGCCCTGGGCGCCGGATCGGGAGCGGTGCGGACCATCGCCGGCACCATGACCCTCCACCAGCAGCTCGAGGCCCGGCTGGCCGATTTCAAGGGGGTGGAGGCGACCCTCACCTTCCAGTCCGGCTTCACCGCCAACACCGGGACCATCCCGGTCCTGGCCGGGGAGGGCGCGGTCATCGTCTCGGACGAGCTCAACCACGCCAGCATCATCGACGGCATCCGGCTCACCAAGGCCGAGCGCCGCCTGGTCCCGCATGCCGATACCGATGCGCTGCGCGCCACCCTGCGCGAGATCCGGGCTGCGCCCGGCGGGGCAGGTCGGACCATCCTGGTCATCACCGATGGCGTGTTCTCGATGGACGGCGACATCGCCCGCCTGCCCGAGATCGTCGAGGCGGCCGAGGAGGCGGAGGCGATCGTGTACGTCGACGATGCGCACGGTTCGGGGGTCCTGGGACGCAACGGGCGCGGCACGGTCGACCACTTCGATCTGCACGGGCGGGTCCACGTCCAGGTCGGCACCCTGTCCAAGGCGATGGGTGTCCTGGGCGGCTACGTGGCCGGCAGCCAGTCGCTGCGCGACGTGCTCATCCACCGCGCGCGGCCGTTCCTGTTCTCGACCTCGCATCCACCCGGCGTGGCCGCCGCATGCCTGGCGGCGATCGAGGTCCTCGAAACCGAGCCGGAGCGGATCGAGCGGCTGTGGGCCAACACCCGCCGCTTCAAGGAGGGGCTGGGAAAGCTGGGGTTCGATATCGGTCGGTCCGAGACCCCGATCACGCCGGTCATCGCCGGCAGCGGGGCGCTGGCCATGCAGCTGTCGGATCGGCTGTTCGAGGAGGGCGTGTTCGCCCAGGGGATTGGCTACCCGACGGTGCCCGAGCCCAAGAGTCGGGTGCGCACCATCGTGACCGCCGAGCACACCGACGCGGACCTCGACGTGTGCCTGGCCGCATTCGAGAAGGTGGGGCGCGAGCTGGCCCTCATCTGAGACGAATCAGGCCCCCGGTTGCCCGGGGGCCTGACCAGTTGGTGGCGTTCAGGATCTAGCGGCGGCTTCGCACCGCGGCCACGTTGGCGTAGGCCAGCGCGCCGAGCGAGGCGATCAGGATGGCGCCGAAGAAGATGGTCGCCAAGGAGCCGCTTCCCGGCAGGCCGAGGGCCGTGTTCGGAAGCGATGGTACCGGCGTTCCGGTCCCGCCCAGCTGGCCCCCCTCGCTGGCCGGAACGGACGGCGTCGGGGTTGGGGTTGGGGTTGGGGTCGGGGTTGGCGTCGGCGTCGGGGTCGGCGACGAAGCCGCTGCCGCGCAGTCCGCGCCAGTCCCCAAGGCCCCGAGAAGGAAGTCCTGCTCGTGTCCGCTCTCCGGATTTCCGTTGGCGTCGAGGTGCCCCCCGTCCGTCCAGGCGCCCTCGTCAATGGTGATGGCGACGTACGGGTTCGAAACCGAACCCGTCGCGTGACAGATGGTCTCCTTGTCGGCGGCCTGCACCACGCCCGTAACGCTCAATGCGAGGATGAGTCCTGCGATGGCAGCGAAGGCCAGAGTCAAGCGTGCCGCATGACGGGCGGGTGCCTGCGTTTGGACGGTCAATGCCGGATCTCCTTTCGATTGCCCCTTGGTCCGGCAGCGTCCGCTGACCGGCCCCCTGGGATTTTCGAAGCCGAACAATACACACTAGGTACGGCCTTGCATAGTACTTTCTGGCCACCCGTCGAGGGGTAGGGTGGGGTCTGGTGTAGGCACCCAAAGAAGTGGTGCCAGCGGGCACCAACCTGGGTCCTGGTACCGACGGCCTCCGCAACAGAGAACGGGGTACGGTTTGACCCGTACCCCGTCCCTGCCAGGGGGGCTGGCTGATTCGGCCCGAAGGGCGTGCCTTCAGAACCGATCAGGCCCCCGGAGTCCGGGGGCCTGACGATTGGCTATCGGCGGCGTCGCACCGCGGCCACGTTGGCGTAGGCCAGCGCGCCGAGCGAGGCGATCAGGATGGCGCCGAAGAAGATGGTCGCCAAGGAGCCGCTTCCCGGCAGGCCGAGGGCCGTGTTCGGAAGCGATGGTACCGGCGTTCCGGTCCCGCCCAGCTGGCCCCCCTCGCTGGCCGGAACGGACGGCGTCGGGGTTGGGGTTGGGGTTGGGGTCGGGGTTGGCGTCGGCGTCGGGGTCGGCGTCGACTCCTCCGGCAAATCGTTGAAGCAGAACGAGAGGTGGCTCAGGCCTGACCACGGCGGAGTCGAGACCGCTGTGCCCTGGTCGTTTCCAGGTGCGTGCAATCCGGTATCCGAGGTCGCGCCGTTGTAGACGTACAGGTTCCCGCCGGGTCCACCCTTGACGAACACCGCGTCAACGGGGAGGTTCGAGTCCCAATCAAAGGTCTGGCCGTCAGCGGTGTCGTGCAGAGTCAGGAAGACCTCGAAATCGCTGTCGGGATCCTCGTGGAGGCCGCCTGTCACCGGCTGGATCTTGAACTCGTGGTCGTACGCTACATTAAGGGTGCCGCAGGTCGGGTTCCCCTGGAAGAGCTGGGGAGTGACGTGCGTGCCGAGCACTGGGCTCGCCACATAGAACGTGGCGAGGATGAGTCCCGCAATAGCCACTAGGGCCAAGGTCAGGCGAGTCGCATGACGGGCGGGTGTCTGCGTCTGGACGGTCAATGCCGGATCTCCTTTTCGGTTGCCCCTAGGTTCCGGCAGCGTCCGCTGACCGGCCCCCCTGGGGTATTCAGGAGCCGAAAGATACAGGCTAGGTCAGGGCTTGCCTAGTACTTTCTGACGGCTCGTCGAGGGGTCGGGTGGGGTCTGGTTGGGACGGGGGCGCAGTATGTGTTGCTCATAAGCACCAGCGACCCCCCAAGGGTCCCGTTCTGGGTCCCAGGACCTGAGTACCCCATCCGCGGCGCCCGGCGGCCTAGAGACGAGTCAGCCCGTCCGGCCGCGCGCCTCGAGCAGGACGACCTGGGTCTCCTCGGGGAGGGTGGTCGGGGTCAGGCTGGCCTTCGGCAGCCGGATCGGCTCGGTGGCCAGCTCGTGGAGGAAGGTCTCCGGCCCGAGCAGGTCCTTCGAGCCGCCGTCGGTGGCGAAGTGCATGGGGATGACGACCTTCGGTTCCAGCTGGGCGACGACCTCGGCCGCCTCGGCCGGCGAGATGGTCGTCTGGCCGCCGACCGGCACCAGCAGCACGTCGATGGGTCCCAGCTCGTGGAGCTGCTCATCGGTCAGCAGGTGGCCCAGATCACCCAGGTGGCAGACATGAACCCCGTCGACTTCGAAGGCGAAGATGACGTTCTCGCCCCGCTCGGTTCCCTCGGCCGCGTCGTGCCAAGTCCGGACCCCGGTGACCAGCAGGTCGGCGAACTCGTACTCGCCGGGCCGGGTCAGGGTCAGCCCCGCGCTGATGGAGCGGGTGTAGGCGTGATCGGCATGGTGGTGCGAAATGGTGAGCAGGTCGACGTCGTGCTTGCCGGCCACGAACCCGGTCTTGGGCGGACAGGGGTCGGTGATGACCGTCGCGCGGCGGCCCTTGAGCCGGAAGCACGCGCGGCCGTACCAGGTGATCTCCATGGGTGACCGATGCTACCGCACAACCGCGCCAGAAAAGCACGAGCGCCGGTGCCCGCCCAATGACACCGGCGCCCGAAGGAGGGAGGGTGGAGGAGAAATCCCGAAGGATTTCTGACTCGCATGCTCAAGGTAGGGGTCGGACGTGAAGCCACAACCACGCCGATGTGAAGAAACCTGAACCTTTCATGCCAGAATGCCTGACCCATGTCGCCTCTCGCACGGCGCCTGATCGCCGTCGTGACCCTGATTCTGGCCATCGCCCTGATCGCCGTCCTGACCCTGCGCGCCTTCGGCGTACCGATCGCGATTGGACCCTTGGCCAGTGCCACGCCGCTCCCCGCGCCGAGCGCCGCGCCCGCGCCCAGCGGTGGGGCGTCGCCCGACATCGAGGACGCGCTGGCCGCCCTGGAGGCCGACGTCGCCGACCTGCGCGACCTGCCCCCGGCCGACATCGGTCCGGCCGAGTTCGTCTCCCGCGCCGAGGTCGAGCGGCGGTTGGCCGACCAGTTCGCCCAGGATTACCCGACCGATGAGGTCGCCGCCGACAATGCCCTGCTCCAGGGGCTGGGCCTCCTGACCGCGGATCAAGACGTGGCCGCCCTCCAGCTCCAGCTCCTCTCGGGCCAAGTGCTCGGGTATTACGACGACGTGACCCAGTCGATGTTGATCGTGTCCGATGCCGGGCTCTCCCCGGAGGCCCAGGTGACCTACGCCCACGAGTACACCCATGCCCTGCAGGACGCGGCATTCGGGATCGACTCGATGGAGCTTGACGCAGATGGCGACGACGACGGCGCGTTCGCGCGGCTCGGGCTGGTCGAGGGCGACGCGACGACGGCCATGGTCCTGTGGGCCATCGATCACCTGCGGGCCGAAGACCTTCTCGAGATCAGCCAGACGCCGCTCCCCGACACCACCGGCGTGCCGGACTGGATGCTCCGCCAGCTCGAGTTCGCCTACCTGGCGGGGACCGATTTTGTGGCCCGGCTCTACGCGAGCGGCGGCTTCGCCGCAGTCGACGAGGCGTGGGCCGACCCGCCCGTCTCCACCGAGCAGATGCTCCACTTCCGGTCGTATGTCGAGGACGAGCTGCCAGTGGTCGTGCCGGAAATCGACCCCGACGTGCGGGCACTGGGCGTTGACATCGTCGAGGACACGACGCTGGGCGAGGCCATGATCGCGATATGGCTGGCCCATCATGGCCAGGACCAGGCCGACGCGGACACGGCCGCCGCCGGTTGGGGCGGTGACCGGGTGACGGCGCTGGTCTCGCCGGACGGCGAGGTGGCCGTCGTGCTGCGCGTGGCGTGGGACACCCCGGTGGACGCCGACGAGTTCGAGGCCGCATACGCCGATGCCCTCGAGACGCTTCGACTGTTCGGCCACCTGGACCGGATCAGCGACACCGAGATCGTCGTCACCCAGGCGTCGACCGAGGCCCTGCTTGACGCCCTCGTCGGCCTCTAGCGCCGGCGCCGTCTAGCGCTGTGCGCGGCTCAGGACGACTCGCATTCCCGCCAGGCAGCCCAGGGCCGCCAGCAGAATCCCGAAGAACACGAGGCCGGGAGCGCCGGACCGGGTCGGGCCGGTAGCCGCGTTCGGCAGCGAGGCGGCGGGGGTCGGTGCCGGGCCTTGGCAGATGTCGATCAGGCTGAGCGCGCCAGCCTGGTTGGGGACGGAAACCGATCCGGCGGTGACGGTGTCATCACCGGTGGTATAGGCGAAGAAGTAGTGAGTCACCCCGTCCGTCGTGCTGCCGCTGACCAGCGGCAACGTGCCATCGCCCAGGAAGGTGACGCTGAGTGACAGGGGCGGCGGCCCGAAGTACGGCGGGCTGACATCTTGCAGCCAGAACGCCCACATCACCATCCCAGCTCCAGGTGCCTGGGGAGCCGCCGGGTCGCAGCCTATGGGGCCGGTTTTCCAGGGGTTGGCGCTGTTGGTGCCAACGCCGCCGGTCAGCGGTACTACCTCGCCTCCGGCGTGGACGGTTCGCACGGCGGCTCCGACCGTCAGAAGAAACGCGGCCAAGAGCGCGACCACCAGGATCCAGCGTGACGCGCGGATCTCCGAAGACACGGCCCGGGTGATCAAGGTATTGCTCCTCTCGAACTCGATGCCCATGCCGGCGGACGGTAGCGCGCCGGTCTCCACCGCGGACGATACACGGCTCGCGCGGCGTCATACATCGAATTACATCGAGTCCGGGGCGCGCACGCCGATCAGGCCCAGGCTGTTGGCGAGCACCTGGCGAGTCGCCCGCACCACGGCAAGGCGCGCCGTGCTGAGCGTTGCGTCATCGGTCAGGACCCGGCAGTCGCGGTAGAACTGGCTGAACAGGTTAGCGACCTCCATCGAATAACGCGGGAGCTCGTGCGTCTCGCGTCGCATGGCGGAATCGGCGACCACCTCCGGCAGACGGATCAGGTGTCGAATGAGCGCCTGCTCCGCCGGATGGGTCAGCCGCGACGCGGCCTCTCCGAGGCTGCTCGGCAGCGCCGCGGCCGCCGGCTGACGGAGGATGGACGAACAGCGAGCGTGGGCGTACTGGACGTAGTAGACCGGGTTCTCGTTCGACTGCTGGCGGGCCAGGTCCAGGTCGAAGTCCAGGTGCTGGTTGGCTGATCGCAGGGTGAACAGGAAGCGGGTCACATCAGGCCCGACCTCGTCGACCAGCTCGTCCAGGGTCACGAAGCTCCCCTCGCGCTTGCTCATCTTTGCCCCGCCAGCCAGCGCCACGTTCTGGTAGATGATGATCTCCACGGTTGCCGGGTCGTGGCCCAGGCCTTCCGCCGCGCCTTTCCAGCGCCAGATGTCACCGTGGTGGTCGGGGCCCAGGATGTAGATGAGGCGCCCGAACCCGCGCTGAAACTTGTCGAGCAGGTAAGCCACGTCGGCCGCGAAATAGGTGGGCTGGCCGTTCGAGCGGACCAGGACCCGGTCCTTGTCGTCGCCGAACGTCGTCGAGCGGAACCAGGTCGCCCCCTCACTCTCGTATACGTGGCCTGCCGCCCGCAGCTGCTCGATAGCCGCGGTCACCTCACCCGCCTCGTGGAGCTCGCGCTCGGAACGCCACACGTCGATCCGCATCCCCAGCCGGCTGATCGTGCGCCGGATGTCCTCGAAGACCCGGTTCCAGGCCCACTCCCCAATGGCCTCTTGGGGGTTGACCGATGCCAGCGCTTCGTCCGGGACTTCCGCTGCCAACTGACCGATGTAGGCGCCCCGATAGCCGGCTTCGCCGGATTGGCCGGTGCGCGCCAGGTAGACAGACTGTCCGAAGTCGCGGACCTGGCTGCCGTAGTCGTTGACGTAGTACTCGCGCGTCACCTCCGCGTCGGCGGCCTCCAGTAGGTTGGCCAGGCTGTCCCCGATGAAGCCGCCGCGCCCGTTGCCGATGTGGAGCGGACCGGTCGGGTTGGCGCTGATGAACTCGACGTTGATCCGTTCGCCGGTGAGCCCGTCCGACCGGCCCCAAGCCGGTCCGGCTGCAAGGATGGCCGGGACCTGCGCCGCGACCCATCCCGGATCGAGGCGCCAGTTGATGAAGCCCGGCCGCTCAACGGTGGCCCCTCCCACCCCGGTCGGCGGCTCGAGGTGACGGACCAGGGTTTCGGCGATGGCCAGCGGTGAGGATCGAGCCAAGGGGGCCAGCTGCATGGCGGCGTTGGTGGCGTAGTCACCGTGCTCGGCCAGCGCCGGCCGCTCGACACCCGGCTCGGGGAGTGCCGCTCCCGCGGGCAGCGCCAGCTCGCCGGCCGCTGCGGCGCGGTCTCGGGCGGCCACCACCGCGTTCCGCAGTTCGTCCCGAAGCGTCATGCGGCGGGAGTCGCTGTTTCGTGCCGTGTCAGCCGATCAGCGAGCTCGAGAACGCGCGCCCGCCATCGGATCGCTCCGAGAACGACCAACAGCGCGAGTCCGGTATGCACGCTGACCCATGCCGGAGCGAGTACCCGATCCACGTCAGAAAGACTCGGCTGCAGCAGATAGGCAACCAGTACGACGGGAAGGGCGGCCAGGAAAGGTACCGTCCACCATCGACCGACGAGCAGCAAACCCACGATGCCGCCTACCACGAGGGCCAGCACGAGAGGCCGCGCAAGCAGCCCAAACGGCAGGGTGGTCGTGAGCTGCTGGAGGTCGTTGGACAGGAGCCATCCAAGGGGGTCAGCGATGTCAGGCGCGGTGAAGTGCCCGGTGGGGAGGTCCTGCATGAGGTCCAAGAATCCAGGGAACCCCGCAGCCGCAAGAAACGCGGTGACCGCCACGGCAGGCACCGCGGCCACAACTGCGGCGACGAGGAACCGTCGCCACTCGTCGGCCCCGGCTAGCGCCGCGCCAATGGCACTCAGGCCGAACACCGCAGGCGCCAACACACCGATAGGGCGAGTGAAGCACAGGGCCAGCACGGCAAGGCCAAGGGCTACGAGCCAAACAGGTCGGCGCTGTGATATCCATAGCGCCCCGGTCGTGAGCGTGACGGCCCACAGGCTGATCGCCAAACCATCGGTCATCAGGGCCACCAGCCACTGGGTGAACAGGACATTGAAGACCCCAATGCCGGTGGCGATCACGGCGACACGTAGGCCGGCAAGCATCAGAAGGCCGACAAATGTGGTCGCCACGAACAAAGCGACGGCGAAGGCACTAATCGCTAGAGGTGCTCGTGTGCCGAGCACCGGATATGCCGCGGCAACCAGGGTCGGGTACGCCGGTCGCATTCGGTATTGGAGCCCCCAACGTTCTTGCTCCGGCCTCAGGTCAAAACTCCACTCGTGGCCGTCAAGCGTCTCGGTTACGTACAGAACCAAAGGCCTAGATCCGTATCGCGTGAACAGATCCCAACTGAGAGCGTCCTGCTGCTCAGGAGGCAACCCAGCGTACTCAAACGCGTACTTGTGGTAGACGAGTGAGTCCCATCCGGCTCGTGCGTCGGTGCTGAACCACAGCGCCGCCCAGCCCGCCGCGCCCACCAAAAGGCTGAGGAGCAACGCGCGATTCACGGACATCCTGGAACTTATCGGTCCCGTGCCAGGCGCAGCTCGAGCGCTTGGTCGGCGCTGAAGTTGCGGAGCCCCAGCGTGTCGGCGGTCACCTCCAGCAACGCGGCCGTGGGCGCCAGGCCGATCAGCTCGGCGTGGTCGATGTCGGTGCCTGCCTGGCGGGCCAGGCGGCGGACCTCGTGCACGACGCGCGGGATCCCGGTCTGCTCCCAGTCGGCGAGGTTCATGCTGACCTGGGCCAGCTGCCGGCCGTCGGGAATCGCCACCAGGACGCCCATGGCCTGCACGGCCGGCAGCCCGCCGGACGACTCGCGGATCGCCTCCGCGATGCGCTGGGCAATCTCCACGTCATCGGTGGCCAGGTTCAGGTTGAATGCGATGAGAGGCTTGCGGGCGCCCACCGCCACCGCGCCGCCGCGGGGGTGCAGGCGGGCCGGCCCGAAGTCCGGGGCGCGGTCGGGGTTGACTCCGATCTCCTCTTTCAACGCCTCGTACTGGCCGCGCCGGATATCGGCCAGGCGGCGCCGCTCCGGACGGAGAGCTGCCTCCCCATACAGGTAGACGGGGAGCGCGAACACCTTGGCCAGCTGCTCCCCGAAGCGGCGAGCCAGGTCGACACACTCCTCCATCCGGGTGTCGCCCAGTGGCACGAAGGGAATGACATCGACCGAGCCGATGCGCGGGTGCGCCCCGGTCTGCTGCTCCATGTCGATGAGCTCCAGCGCGCGGCCGACCGCGGCCATCGCCGCCCGCACCACCGGTTCGGGGCCGCCGGCGAAGGTCACCACGCTGCGGTTGTGCGACTCATCGCGGCTGGCATCCAGGAGGGTCACACCGTCGATCTGGCGGATGGCGCGCGTGATCTCGTCCAACACCTCGGGTCGCCGGCCCTCGCTGAAGTTGGGCACGCACTCGATCAGGCTGGCCACGGACCGATCATAGGTGGGCGGGCCGCGCTCAAGCCGACGCCGCAGCCGCTTGCCGCGGGTCCTCGCGACCGATGGTGTCCGGGTTGGTGCCCCGCGCCCGGGCCAGTCGCTCGGTCAGCAGCTGGAGGGGGACGGCCGAGCCCAGGACGGCGGCCACGATTCGCGGCAGGCCGGGTTCGAGATTGACCGATTGCCATCCCGCGGTGGCTAGGGCGCGCTCCGGTGCGCCGCCCACGTCCGCCGCGGCGATGACCGCCGCTGGCATGCCCAGCTCCCTCACCGACCGAAGCACCGATGCGGCCCGATCCAGGAGGCCGGTTCCGCGCCCCTCGGCATCGGTCAGCAGCATGACCAAGCCGGTGCGCTCGCTCGCCGCCGCCAGGTGGCCGTGGCGGATGGTCTCCAGCTCGTGGGCCACCGCCGGCAGGCGCGCCCCCTCCTCGACCTTGAGGGCGAGTTCGCGGGCTGCCGCGTAGTCCGCGCCGGAGCCGACTACCAGGAGGCGGTCGGTCGAGGCGAGCCGGGCGGCCATGCCCTCGGCGGCCGTGGGGTCGAGTCCGGCCATCACCTGGCGCGCCGTCGCCTCCGGCGGCGGCAGCGCCTCACGGATCGCGCCGTGCAGGCAGGCACCAACGACCAGTGGCGACAGATAGCCGACGGTGTGGCACCAGGACTGATCCTGTTCTGCGGTGCCCAGGAGGTGGTCGGCCAGCGCGGCGGCGGGGGAGCGGTCGCTGACGGTGATGAGGACGGTCGTCGCGCCCGCCGCCGCGGCGGCCCGCAGCGCGTCATTGGCGGCGGCGGTGCCTCCCTCGTGCGACACGGCCACGACCACGCCTCCGGGCGGAACCCGACGCGACAACTCGAAGGCCTGCACCGCGATCACCCGGTCATCGGGCAGTCCTGCGATGGCCAGCGCGTCGGCAATCAATGCCGCCACCGCGATGGCCGCGTGCTGGCTGGTTCCGCATCCGGTGGTCGTGATGGCCAAACGGTCCTGGGCTGCCTCCCGTAGGGCGCCGGCAACGGCCTCCAGTGTCGGGCGCGACTGGAGCCGACGGACCAGGCGCTCGGTCAGGGCCGGCTCGGCCTCGATCATCTCGGTCATCGCGTATGGCGGTCCGTCGCGCCAGGCCGGCATCTCGGACGATGCCCACGGATCAGGAGCGCCGGGTAGCGCACCATCATTCATCGCGCACATGCCGCCCGATCCTACGCGGCGTCCAATGGCCCGGACACGGTCGCGCTACCATCGGTTCATGGACGTCCGCGACGCCCTCGCCCAGCTCGAGGCCGCCGGCACCGAGCGGAACCGCATCATCTACCGCCGCCATGGTGCCGGGGAGAACCAATACGGCGTGGCCTTCAAGGTCCTGCGGGCGCTGGCCAAGCGGATCGGGCGCGACCACAACCTGGCGAAGGGCCTCTGGGCCACCGGCAACGCCGACGCCCGCCTGCTGGCCTGCATGGTCGCCGATCCGGCCCGCATGAATGAGGACGACCTGGACGCCTGGATGAGGGAGATCGCGTACTACGTGCTCGTCGACGAGTTCGTCGCCAACGTCGCAAGCCAGGTGCCCGGGGTCCGCGGCCGGATGGAGCGCTGGACCAAGTCGGCGCGGGACTGGACCGCGCAGGCGGGTTGGGATCTGGCCGGCGTCCTCGCCGCCCGCGATCCGAACCTTCGCGATGAGTTCTTCCTCGACCTGCTCGAGAAGATCGAGCGCGAAATCGAACACGCCGGCAATCGAACCCGGCATGCCATGAACGGGGCCCTGATCGCCATTGCGCTGCGGAACGAGGACCTTCGCGATGTGGCAATGGATGCCGCGGGGCGGATCGGTCCGGTCGTCGTCGACCATGGCGAGACAGGCTGCGTCACGCCGGCCGCCATCCCGTACATCGAAAGGACGCTGGCGCACAGAAAGGCGCAGGCTGCCAAGAAAGCCGGGAAGACAAAGGGCAAGGCCGTCGCCGGGGCGCGCCACGCGTCGCGGTGAGCGAAGCGCCGCGCCCGCCGCTGGCGGGCTTTCAGCCCGAGCGCGTGGACGACCCGACACTCATCAACCTCCACGACTACGAGCGTCTGGCCGCCGAACGGCTGGCGGCGGGCGCGCTGGCGTACTACACCGGTGGCGCCAACGACGAGCGGACCCGGAGGGGCAACCGAATGGCCTTCTCCGCGCGACGAATCGTCCCCCGCGTCCTCCGCGACGTATCACGAGTCGATCTGAGCGTCGAGATGCTCGGCCGTCGCTGGCCGTGGCCTGTCTTCATCTCCCCTACCGCCTTCCACCGTCTGGCCCATCCCGACGGCGAGTTGGCGACGGCCCGGGGAGCAGCGGCCCGCGGGATCATGATGACCCTCTCCACCTCGTCGAGCACCGATTTGGCGGACGTGGCGGCGGTCGGCGGGCCGCGCTGGTTCCAGGTTTACCTGCTGGCGGATGCCGGGGCGAGGCAGGCCCTCGTCGAACGCGCGGTGACGGCCGGATATGAGGCTCTGGTGCTGACCGTGGACTTGCCTCGCGTTGGCCGGCGGGAGCGGGACATCCAGGTCGGTTTCGCAATTCCCGACGACGTGGCAGTCCCGAACATCGCGGCCGCCGCCGGCGTCCCGTTGGCCGAGGGGCTAAACGTGGCATTCACCGATCGAATGACGTGGGACGACGTGGAGTGGCTCAATGGGTTCGGCCTGCCGGTCATCGTCAAGGGCATCCTCCATCCGGACGATGCGCGGCTCGCGGTCGAGCACGGCGCGGCGGCGGTTCAGGTCAGCAATCACGGCGGGCGGCAGCTGGACAACGCCATCGCCAGCCTGGACGCCCTGCCCGCGGTGGCAGCGGCGGTAAACGGTCGCGTCCCCGTGTTGATGGACGGCGGCGTGCGACGCGGAACCGACGTCCTGGTCGCGCTGGCCCTGGGCGCCACCGCAGTCGGCATCGGACGCCCGATTCTGTGGGGCCTGGCCGTGAACGGCGAAGCCGGCGTTGGCCACGTCCTCGACCTGCTCACCGCGGAGCTGGAGCTGGCAATGGCCCTGGCCGGCGCCCCATCGATCGGCGACCTCGGTCCGGACTGGATCGTGCCGGACCCGGCTTATTCGGCCTTATCCGCCTCGGCCATCGGGATCCGAACGCCGCGCTCGCGGGCGACGTCCAAAGCACGTTCGTAGCCGGCATCGGCGTGACGCACCACGCCCATCCCCGGATCCGTGGTCAGGACCCGGTCCAGGCGGGCGGCGGCCGCATCGGTCCCATCCGCGACGACCACCATCCCCGCGTGCAGCGAAAACCCGATCCCCACGCCGCCGCCATGGTGGACGCTGACCCAGGTCGCCCCCGCGGCCGTGTTCAGGAGCGCGTTCAAGACAGGCCAGTCCGCAATCGCATCGGACCCATCGCGCATGCCCTCCGTCTCGCGATACGGGCTTGCGACCGAGCCCGCATCCAGGTGGTCGCGACCGATGACGATCGGCGCCGCCAGCTCCCCGGACCGCACCATGTCGTTGATCCGCAGCCCCGCCTTCGCCCGCTCCCCATAGCCGAGCCAGCAGATCCGGGCCGGCAGGCCCTGGAATGGCACTTTCTCCTGGGCCAGGCGCAGCCATCGGTGCAGGGATGCGTCGTCGGGGAACAGCTCGGCCAGGGCCGCATCGGTCTTCAGGATGTCGTTGGGATCTCCCGAGAGTGCGGCCCAGCGGAATGGCCCCTTGCCCTCGCAGAACAACGGGCGGATGAAGGCCGGCACGAATCCGGGGAAGGCGAAGGCATCGATTACGCCGGCCTCGGCCGCCACGGCGCGGATGTTGTTGCCGTAGTCGAAGACGACTGATCCGGAGGCCTGGAAGGCAAGCATGGCCCGCACGTGGTCGGCGATCGAGGCCTTGGCCAGGCGCACGTACTCGTCCGGGTCGCGGTCCCGGAGTGCCAGGGCTTCCGCCAGACCGATGCCACCCGGCACGTACCCGCCCAGCGGGTCGTGGGCGGAGGTCTGGTCGGTGACGACATCCGGACGCCAGCCGCGGCGGACCAGATCCGGCTCCACGTCGGCGGCGTTGGCGATCAGGCCGATGCTCCGCGCTTCGCCGGCGGCGCGCCACGCATCCACCTTCCGGATCGCTTCGTCCAGATCGGTAGTCAGCTCGTCCACGTAGCCGGCCTCTTTCCGCCGCTCGGCGCGCGCCGGGTCCACCTCCACGGCCAGCACCGCGCCCTCGTTCATCGTCACCGCCAGCGGCTGGGCGCCGCCCATTCCGCCCAGGCCCGCGGTCAGGGTGGCCGTCCCGCGCAGGGAGCCGCCGAACTGCTGTCGTGCGCACTCGGCGAACGTCTCGTATGTCCCCTGGATGATCCCCTGGGTCGCGATGTAGATCCACGACCCCGCGGTCATCTGCCCGTACATGGTCAGGCCTGCCCGTTCCAGCTCCCGGAACTTCTCCCACGTCGCCCAGTGGGGAACGAGCAGGGCGTTGACGATCAGGACGCGGGGAGCCTCAGGCGTGGTCCGAAAGACGCCGACCGGTTTGCCGCTCTGGACGAGGAGGGTCTCGTCATTTTCCAGCCGGCGCAGCTCGCGGACGATGGCATCGAACGCCTCCCAGCTGCGCGCCGCCCGTCCCGTGCCGCCGTACACGATGAGGTGGTCGGGGTCCTCGGCGACCTCCGGATCGAGGTTGTTCATCAGCATCCGGAGCGCCGCTTCCTGGCCCCAGCCCTTGCAGGAGATCTCGGTCCCCCGGGGTGCCCGCACCGGCCTCGGCCCCGCCTGCGTCTTCATCAGGGAATTGTCGCCCACCGCCAGACGACCTACGAGGTCGCCGACAGGAGGAACGCGAGGGCGAAACCGAGGACAGTGACCAGGCCGGCGAGGTCGCCGCTGTCCTCGAAGGCCTCGGGGATCATGGTGTCGACCAGCATGGTGATCAGCCCTCCCGCGGCAAACGCCTGGACGAACGGGATAGCGGGTCCGGCCTTGTTGAGGAACGCATATGCCGCCACGGCCGTCAGGGCAGACGCCAGGGCGACGCCGATCCAGAGGCCCAGGATCCATCCGCGGGCGTGACCCTCCCGGCGGAGGTCCACCGATGCCGAGAAGCCCTCCGGCGCGTTCGACAGCACCACCGCCGCCAGAAACGCGGGCGCAACGGTGCCGCTGACCAGAAGCATGGAGCCCAGAACGATCGACTCCGGGATGCCATCCAACACGGCACCAAGGACGATCGACAGGCCCTGACCCTCCTTGGCGGGGCGGACCTTCGCACCACGCCGGGCGGCAC
Organism: Chloroflexota bacterium; assembly: GCA_038040195.1. Taxonomy (NCBI): domain Bacteria; kingdom Bacillati; phylum Chloroflexota; species Chloroflexota bacterium. Next base: position 21,230 of record JBBPIR010000013.1, read on the forward strand.
CCCGCGTGTGCAGCCAACGGTTGCCGATGAAGTACGTGAATGCCCCTGCGGCCAGGCCGGCGGCCAACAGCCATCCGCCACCTATCTTGAATGCTTCGGCCGCGAGCTCGAACGCGACGGCGCTGATCAACGCCCCGGCGCCGAACGCCAGGGCCAGGCCTACCCAGGATCGCGGGACGGTCGTGGCCACGCCCGCCACGGCGCCCACCACCAACGCCGAGCTGGCCAACGACGCCCACAGGAAGGCTTCGATCATGGGTCAGATCGGTCCGGGCATGCGCTCAATCGTCTCCGAACGGGTTGGGCCGCTGGGGCTTGGGTGGAAGGCGGAAGACATCCTCCTCGCTCGGGCCCTTGGGCAGCGGTAGCGGCCACCCCGCGCCTTCATCGGCCGGCCGAGCTTTTTCCAGCAGGTCGCCCCAGCCCACCTCCGCGCCTCCCGCCAGGTCGCGCCGGAAGACCGGATATCGGTCGTCTCCGGCCGCCCGGGCGAAGCCCGACGACTCGTACACCGATGCCGGTCCGCCGGGCGGGAGCCACGGGTCGGCGGCGCGCTCGGGATAGACCTCGACCGCGGTCACGCCACGCCGATCCAGATCGGCGCACACGGCTTCCGCCAGCGCCTGGCCAATGTCGAGCCGGTCGGGTGCGTCGGCGATCACCTGCAGGCAGGTGATTACCCATGGAGCGGGTGATTCGGGCAGCTCGGGGTAGCGGTCACGGATGAGCTGGGCCCGCGGGTAGACGCTCAACGGGCCGAACTGGGCGTAGCCGACCGTCGTTCCGTCGCGTCCTGTGGCCAGCATCCCGTATGAGCCGGCCAACCTGGCCCCGGCCAGCAATGCGGCGCGCTTCGCCTCGCGGCGAGCGGTGGTGTCATCCCCCTCGCGGTTGCCTTCCAGACGCTCCCAGTAGTCGCAGGTCTGGCACCGCGCGCCGGGGCGGGCCGGGCCCGGGATGGCTTCGATGCTCGATTCGTCGACGAGGGCGAAGGTCAGCTCAGGCATCGGTCGCCAGGCTCCCGTCAGCGACGAGGCCGCCGTCGGCAATGAGCTGCGCCAGCGTCGCGATGTCGGGCCCCGGGGGCCGGTCAGCGGCGAGGGGTGGCACCGCCGCGCGAACGGCGGTATGAGCGGTGGCCACTCCCTGCCCGGGACGCAACGGGGCTCGCAGGTCGAGACCGCGGGCGGCGCACAGGGCCTCGATCGCCAGAACGGCGGTCACCCGATCCACGGCTTCGCGCAACAACAGGCCGGACGTGGCGCCCATGCTGACGTGGTCCTCCTGGTTGGCGCTGGTAGGGATGGTGTCGACGCTCGCCGGATGCGCCACCGTCTTCAGCTCGTTGACCAGGGCAGCTGCGGTGTACTGGGCGATCATTAACCCGCTCTCGAGGCCCGGCTCAACGGCGAGGAAGGCGGGGAGTCCCGACAGCCGCGCGTCCACCAAGCGCGCAGTCCGCCGCTCGGAAATCGTTGCCAGGGCCGTCAGCGCCAACCGGGCATGGTCGAGCGCCAGCGCCAGAGGCTCGCCGTGGAAATTCCCGCCGCTCACCACGCGCCCGTCCGGAAAGACCAACGGGTTGTCAGTGGCGGCGTTCATCTCCACCGCCAGGACGCTCTCCAGCGGAGCCAACGCGTCGTGCACCGCGCCGTGGACCTGCGGCATGCAGCGCAATGAGTAAGGGTCCTGGAGGCGGTGCGGACTGGACCGATGACTGGCCCCGATCTCGCTGTCCGCCAACAACGCCCTCAGACGAGCCGCGGATGCGACCTGCCCCGGGTGGGGGCGGGCGCCGATGAGCGCCTCGTCGAACGCCGACGCCGTCCCCAGCATGGCCTCCAGGCTCATGGCTCCCACCACGTCCGCGGTGATGACCAGCCGCCGCGCGTCCGCCGCCGCCAGGGCGCCCAGGGCGGCCATGAGCTGCGTCCCGTTCAGGAGGGCAAGGCCCTCCTTGGCGTGCAGCTCCATCGGCTCCAGGCCGGCTGTGGCCAGGGCTTCAGCGCCGGACAGTCGGCTGCCGCCAACTACTGCCTCACCCTCGCCGATGACGACCAGGGCGAGGTGGGCGAGTGGAGCGAGGTCGCCCGAGGCGCCCACGCTGCCGCGGGACGGGATGTAGGGATGGACGCCCGCGTTCAGCATGGCGACCAGCAAGTCCGCAAGCTCGGGTCGCACGCCGGACAGGCCGACGGCCAGGGCGTTGACCCGCAGCACGAGCATGGCCCGCACCACTTCCTCGGGGAGCGCCTCTCCGACACCTGCCGCGTGGCTGCGCACTAGGTTGCGCTGCAGCGTGGCCGTCTGCTCGGGCGAGATCCGGACGTCGGCCAGGTCTCCGAATCCGGTCGTGACGCCGTACACCGTCTCTCCCGATGCGACCACCCGATCGATCACCGCTCGCGAGGCCGCCATGCGCTCCCGAGCCGTCGGATCCACCTCCACCGGTCGCATGTCGCGAGCGACGGCGACCACGTCCTCGACGCTCAGGTCGCGGCCGGTCAGCTGGAGTGGGGCTTGCACGGGTCCCATACTACGGACGTGCGGAGGATCCCGGACCCGACCAGCCGCCTGGTCACGAGTCCCGACGCGCGAGACTGGCTGGGCGGTGCTGTGCCTAGCCCGGCCGCCGCGTTCATGCTCTCCCTGATCCTCCTGCCCACGCTCTTCTGGCTGGTGGCCCTCAAGCGCACGACGGGGCACCTCCAGGTCGAGGAGTGGCTGATGCAGAACGTCGTTGTGCCGTTCCAGGCCTGGATGGAGGCCAACCTTGCGGTGGTGGACGCGGCGCTGACGGCGATCAGTGGCCTGGGTTCAGGTTGGTTCGTGGGCCTGGGCTTCGCCTTCTGCGGCCTCCTGGCCCTGGCCAAGGGGCGCCGCGACCTGGCCTTGTTGCTCGCGGTGGGC
>JBBPIR010000014.1 GCA_038040195.1 Chloroflexota bacterium
CCGCATGCGGCGCAGCTGATCTCGGCGCTGAGCCGGTCGAGCTCGACGTCACGGAGCTCGACCCGGCAGTCACCGAGGCGGTCGCCGCAGGCGGGGCAGGGCTGGTCGCGAGCGCCGTCGCGGATGATGGCGACCGCCAGCTCGAGCCCGGGGTTGGCAGCCCGCTCGGCGCTCATCTGCCTCCTGTGCGCGCGGGCGCGTAGCGGCGGCGGTAGAGGATGTAGGGGCGTCCGAGGTACTGGATCGGGTAGCTCCAGGCGTGCACGAGCCGCGTGAACGGCCAGACCGCGTAGAGCAGCCAGGCCGAGAGCGCGTGGATCTGGTAGATCAGCGGCGGCTCGGTCATCAGCTCGGGGTTCGGGTCGAGCAGGAAGATTCCGCGGAACCACGGCGCGACCGTTTCGCGGTAGTCGTAGCCGCTGACGAACAGGTTCCAGCCGCTTGTGGCGATGACGCCGGTGACGAGCGCGACGGTGAGCGCCCCGTACGCGACGAGGTCGGTGCGCGTGGTGGTGGCGGCGACGCGCGGGAAGCGGAGCCGCCGGTAGAGCAGGATGACGAAGCCGGCGAGCACGAGCACGCCGGCCAGCGTTCCCGCGGAGACCGAGATCAGGTGGTAGCCCTCCTCGTCGATTCCGAACGCGTCGGGGACGGCGGCCGGGATGGCGATGCCGATCACGTGGCCCCCGATCGCCATGAAGGTGCCGTAGTGGAAGAGGGTGCTGCCCCAGCGCAGCCATCGGCTCTCGAGCATCTGCGTCGAGCGGCTGGTCCACATGAACTGGTCCCGGCGGTAGCGCCAGACGTGGCCGACGACGAAGATCGTGAGCGCGACGTAGGGGATCACCACCCACAGCAGCAGCGCTCCGGCGCTCATCGCCGCGGCGCGGTGCTCGGCATGACCTCGGGCGGGGCGAACGGCTCGAGCCCGACCTGCTCGGTCGGCGGGCCCTCGCGCACGAGCTCGGTGACGCCGGCGCGCTCGGCCGCCGAGAGCTCCGGCAGCCCGGCGCAGACGGCGTCGAGCAGGTGCGCGTAGGGGCTTTCCTGGTCGCGGAGGCTCATGCGGACGAGCTCGATCGCCGACCTGTGCTCGAGCAGCAAGGTCTCTCCCTGCTCGGGCGACGCGAGGGCTGCGAACTCGAGCATCACCGGCAGGTAGTCGGAGAGCTCGCGGCCCTCAAGCGGAAAGCCGGCCGCCCGGTAGAGCTTCTTCAGCCGCAGTAGTGCCATGCCGCGCTGGCGCTTGTCGCCGTGGCCGTAGAAGGTCAGGTAGAGGCCGGCGCGCTTCTGCAGGTCGAAGACCTCGACGTAGCTCTGGGCGAGCTCGATCGGCGAGCCGGCGGCCCAGTAGGCGCAGAAGCGCTCGATCGACTCCTTCTGGCGCGACGGCGGCAGCCCGGCGACCGCGGCGAGGATTTCGTCACGTGCGCCCAGCAGCCGCTCGTCGGGGTACTGCAGCAGCAGCGATATGACCTTGTAGACAGTCGGGGACGGCGCCGGGGCGCGGCCCTGCCGAAGCCGCGGCATCAGGCCTCCGGTTCGGGTGCCGCCCGCGAGCCGCGCTCGAGCATCTCGACGATGTTGAGTCGCAACGTCCGGTCGTCGGGCTCGTCGTGGTCGGCTGCCTCCGCAGGCATGCGGCCCTCCGCCATCTCGGTGAGCATGAAGCTCTCGTTGGTCGCGGGCTCGCTCGCCGGCACCGCCCCGCAGTTGCCGGGACCGCCCTCGAAGTCGAGCCCGCAGGTGCCCTGCTGCTCCATCAGCCGGCCGGCCAGCTCAGTATGGGCCTGGGGGATCACGTAGCGATCCTCGTACTTGGCGATCGCGAGCAGCCGGTACATCGCCTCGACGTCGGCCGGCTCCATCCCGGCCGCCTCGGCCAGGCCGGCGTCCGGTCCCTTGCCGACCTCCTTGCGGCGCATGTAGGAGCGCATCGCGGCGAGCCGTTTGAGAACGCCGCGGATCACCTCCGCGTCGCCGGCCGAGAGCAGGTTGGCCAGGTAGTCGACCGGTATCCGCAGCGCGTCGATGGCGGGGAACACGTCGTCCGGGTCGCCGGGCTCGACGTGCTCGAAGGCGTTCGCGACCGGCGACAGCGGCGGCACGTACCAGACCATCGGCATCGTGCGGAACTCCGGATGCAGCGGCAGCGCGACGCGATAGCGCAGCGCCAGGGCGTGCACCGGCGAGCGGCGCGCGGCCTCGATCCAGTCGTCGGGGATGCCGTCGCGCGATGCTTGGGCGCGCACCTCGGGATCCTCCGGGTCGAGGAAGACGCCGAGCTGTGCGTCGAGCAGATCCTTCTCGTCCGGTGTCGAGGCGGCCTCCTCGACCCGATCCGCGTCGTAGAGGACGAGGCCGAGGTAGCGCAGGCGCCCGACGCAGGTCTCTGAGCAGATCGTCGGCTGCCCCGCCTCGATGCGCGGGTAGCAGAGCGTGCACTTCTCGGCCTTGCCGGTCTTGTGGTTGAAGTAGACCTTCTTGTAGGGGCAGCCCGACACGCAGAAGCGCCAACCCCGGCACTTCTCCTGGTCGACCAGCACGATCCCGTCCTCCTCGCGCTTGTACATCGCCCCCGACGGGCACGAGGCGACGCAGGAGGGGTTCAGGCAGTGCTCGCAGATCCGCGGCAGGTAGAACATGAACGCCTGCTCGTACTCGAGCTTGACCTGCTCGCCGAGGCCCTCGAGGTCGGGGTCGCCGAGGGCGTGCTCCGGCGCTCCGGCGAGGTCGTCATCCCAGTTCGGGCCCCACTTGATGCTCATGTCCTTGCCGGTGAGCTGCGACTTCGGGCGCGCCACCGGGTCGTGCTCGGAGAGCGGCGCCGTGATCAGCTTCTCGTAGTCGTAGGTCCAGGGCTCGTAGTAGTCGTCGATTTCGGGCAGGTCGGGGTTCCAGAAGATCTGCAGCAGCTTCTTCAGCCGCCCACCGGCCTTGAGGCGAAGGCGACCCTTGCGGTCGAGCTCCCAGCCGCCCTGCCACTCCTCCTGGTCCTCCCAGCGCTTCGGGTAGCCGAGCCCGGGCTTCGTCTCGACGTTGTTGAACCACATGTACTCGGCGCCGTGGCGGTTGGTCCAGACCTGCTTGCAGGTCACGCTGCAGGTGTGACAGCCGATGCACTTGTCGAGGTTCATGACCATCCCGACCTGGGCCTTGACGTGCATCAGTAGACGACCTCCTGGGAGCGCTTGCGGATGACCGTGACCTCGTCGCGCTGCGAGCCGGTCGGCCCGTAGTAGTTGAAGCCGAAGCACAGCTGGGCGTAGCCGCCGATGAAGTGGCTGGGCTTCATCACGATGCGGGTGAGCGAGTTGTTCGTGCCGCCGCGCTTGTCGTTCAGCTCGGTGCGCGGGACGTTCACGTGGCGGTCCTTGGCGTGGTACATGAGACACGTGCCCTCGGGCACCCGATGCGTGACCACGGCCCGGCAGGCAATCACGCCGTTGCGGTTATATGCCTCGATCCACTCGTTGTCGCGCACGCCGATCCGCTCGGCGTCCTCGCGGCTCATCCAGATCACCGGTCCGCCGCGGAACAGGGTGAGCATGTGCAGGTTGTCCTGGTACTCGGAGTGGATCGACCACTTCGAGTGTGGCGTCAGGTAGCGCAGCGTGACCTCGAGCCGCCCCTCCTCGCACAGCCCCTGCTCGCCGAAGTGACGGCGGTAGTGAAGCGGCGGATGGAACGTCGGCAGGCCGTCGCCGAGCTCCTGGATCCAGGCGTGGTCGAGGTAGAAGTGCTGGCGCCCGCTGAGCGTGTGCCAGGGCTTGAGGCGCTCGACGTTGATCGTGAACGGCGCGTAGCGGCGGCCGTGCGCCTCGATTCCCGACCACTCGGGAGAGGTGAGCACCGTGCGCGGCTCTGTCTGGGTGTCCTGAAACGTGATCCGGTCCCCGGCGCGCGGCTCGGCGAGGTCGGCCAGCGGCAGGCCCACGCGCTTCTCCAGCGAGCGGAAGCCCTCGACGGCGATGCGTCCGTTGGTCGTCCCTGAGAGCGCCAGGATCGCCTCGCACGCCTGCTCGGCGAGCTCGAGCGAGGGCTGGCCGTCACCGGCGCCGCCGCGCACGACGCCGTTCTTGCGGCGCAGGTAGTCGACCTCCTCGACCGGCTTCCAGCTCGCGCCCTTGACGGCGTTGCCCTGCTCCTCGAGCAGCGGGCCGAGCGCCGCCATCTTCTCGGCCACCGCGCCATAGTCGCGCTCGACCTCGATCAGCTTCGGCATCGTCCGCCCCGGGACCGGCTCGCACTCGCCGGCCTTCCAGTCGCGCACCTCGCCGTACGGCTGGGCGATCTCGTCCTGCGTGTCGTGGAGGAGCGGGGCGGCGATCAGGTCACGGCGCACCCCGAGGTGCTTCGCCGCCAGTCGCGAGAACGACGCCCCGATGCGCTGGAACGCATCCCAGTCGGTCTTCGCCTCCCAGGGCGGCGGGATCGCCTGGCTGAAGGCGTGTACGAACGGGTGCATGTCGGTCGAGGAGAGGTCGTACTTCTCGTACCAGGTCGCCGCCGGCAGCACGACGTCGGAGAACAGGCAGTTGCCCGTCATCCGGAAGTCGATCGTCGTCAGCAGGTCGAGCTTGCCCTCTGGGGCCTCGTCGCGCCAGACGACCTCGGCGGGCCGCAGCTCGGGCGGGGTCTCGTCCGCGCTCTGGGCCGACTCGGTCGTGCCGAGCAGGTGCTTGAGGATGTACTCGTGGCCCTTGCCCGAGGACCCGAGCACGTTCGCCCGCCAGACGGTGAGCACGCGCGGGAAGTTCTCGGGGGCGTCCGGGTCCTCCGCGGCAAAGTGCAGCCGCCCCTCGCGAAGCTCGCGCACTACGTGCTCGGCCGCCGGCACGCCGGCGCGCTTCGCCTCGTCGGTTAGATCGAGGGGGTTGCGGTCAAAGCTCGGGAACGACGGCATCCAGCCCAGCCGCGCCGCGAGCGCGTTGCAGTCGGCGAACTGGCGACCGGTGAAGAGGCCGCGGCCGAGCGGGGAGGCGAGCTCCTCGGCCGAGAAGCCCTCGTAGCGCCACTGGTCGGACGCCATGTACCAGAACGGCGTAGCGGCCTGCTGGCGCGGCGGACGCGTCCAGTCGAGCGCGAACGCCAGCGACTGCCAGCCCGTGAACGGGCGCACCTTCTCCTGCCCCACGTAGTGGGCCCAGCCGCCGCCGTTCACCCCCTCGCAGCCGCACAGCACCAGCAGGCTGAGAAACGTCCGGTAGGTCTGGTCGGAGTGATACCAGTGGTTGGTGCCCGCGCCCATGCAGATCATCGAGCGGCCATTCGTCTGCTCGGCGTTGCGCGCGAACTCCCGCGCGATGCGGATGGCGAGCCTGGCGTCGACGGAGGTGATCTCCTCCTGCCACGCGGGCGTGTACGGCTGCTCGGGATCGTCGTAGCCGGCCGGCCAGTCGCCCGGCAGGCCCTCGCGCTCGACGCCGTACTGCGCGAGCATCAGGTCGAAGACCGTCGTCACCAGACATCCCGCGACGCGGATCGCCGGCACACCGCGGCGCAGCACGCTGCCGCCCTCCGTCGCCCCGACGTCGAACCGCGGCAGGTCGACCGCCACCGACTCCTCGTGCCGGCCGTGGAGGGTGAGCGCCGGCTCGAGCTCGCCGAGGTCGAGGTTCCAGCGGCCCTCGTCTTCGGCCGCGTAGCGGGCGCCGATCGAGCCGTTTGGAACGGCCGGCTCGCCGGTGACCTCGTCCAGCACGACGGTCTTCCACTCAGCGTGCTCGCCGCCGTGGCCGTCGAGGTCGGCGGCGCGCAGGAAGCGATCCGGCACGTGGGCGTCCTCTCGCTCGCGCAGCGTCACGAGCATCGACAGGTCGGTGAAGCGGCGCGCGTAGGTCTGGAAGTACGGGACCTGCCGGTCGACGTAGAACTCCTTGAGGATCACATGGCCCATGGCCATCGCCAGCGCGGCGTCGGTGCCGGGCTGCGCCGGAAGCCACTGGTCGGCGAACTTCGTGTGGTCTGAGTAATCCGGCGAGACCACCACGACCTTCTGCCCCCGGTAGCGCGCCTCGGTCATGAAGTGCGCATCTGGCGTGCGGGTGATCGGCAGGTTGGTGCCCCAGATGATCAGGTAGCTCGCGTTCCACCAGTCAGCAGACTCCGGCACGTCGGTCTGGTCGCCCCACATCTGCGGTGAGGCCGGCGGCAGGTCCGCGTACCAGTCGTAGAAGGAGAGGATCACGCCGCCGATCAGCGACAGAAAGCGGGTACCGGCGGCGTAGGAGGCCATTGACATCGCCGGGATCGGCGAGAAGCCGACGACGCGGTCCGGCCCGTAGCGCTTGATCGTGTGGACGTGCGCAGCGGCGACCAGGTCGGCGACCTCGTCCCAGGATGAGCGGACGAAGCCGCCCTTGCCACGGTGCGACTTGTATCGGCGTGCCTTCTCGGGATCCTCGACGATCTCCGCCCAGGCTTCGACCGGGTCGCCGTGCCGAGCCAGCGCTTCGCGGTACATCTCCAGCAGGCTGCCGCGGACGTACGGGTATTTCACGCGCAGCGGCGAGTACGTGTACCAGGAGAACGACGCGCCGCGGGGACAGCCGCGCGGCTCGTACTCGGGCATGTCCGGGCCCACCGACGGGTAGTCCACCGCCTGGGTCTCCCACGTGATGATTCCGTCCTTGACGAACACCTGCCACGAGCACGAGCCCGTGCAGTTCACCCCGTGGGTCGAACGGACGATCTTGTCATGCTGCCAGCGGCCGCGGTAGGAGGCCTCCCACTCGCGCCCCTTCGCCACGAGCTGGCTCCACCCCTCCTCGGAGACTGGCCCCCGGCGGAGGAACTGGTGCGCGCGGAGCAGCGAGGTCTCAGCGCGTCCCATTCAGCCCCCGAGGCAAGAGCTCGAAAGAACCGCAAGTCGCCCGGCGGAGAAGCACCGAAGCTCTTTCCTCCATGGTCAGCCGCAATATAGGTCCGCCCTCGCGCTCACCCGAAGCGCAAGCGGTCGAATTACGTAGTTCTCCGCATCGATTTGGGGGTCCGGCCGGATGCGAGCCCGGCGGCCTCGACCTACGCTCGGACCATGCAGGCGAGAGTCCTTGTTGCGGGTGGTAACGGAGCGCTCCGGGAGCTGCGGGCGGCCAAGGGCCACGTTGACGTGATCGGTCACGTGCGGTCGCTCGAGGAGGCCGAGGAGGCCATGCGCGCCATGCGCCCGAGCGTGCTCGTGCTCGACGCCCCCCTCACCCACCATGAGGGGCTCTGCTCGCTGCCCGCTCTGCGCCGTGCGTCGCCCCAAACCGCCATCGTCCTGCCGCCGGCGGGAGAGCCCGGGCCGCGTCTGGTGCGAGCGGTTCGGATGGCTGCGC
>JBBPIR010000015.1 GCA_038040195.1 Chloroflexota bacterium
TCTGCGCGAGCCGCATCAACGAGAAGGGCGGCGTCAAGGTCGGCGACAAGAGCTACAAGATCGCCATCACCTACAGGGACGACAAGTCCGAGCCCGACACCGCGGGCCAGCTCGTCGACCGCTTCAACGACCAGGGGATCAAGCTGGTGCTCGGTCCGTACGGCTCGTCCTCCACCGAGGCGGCCGCGGCGGTGATCGAGAAGAACAAGCAGGTGATGGTCGAGGGCGCCGGCGCCGACGACAAGATCTTCGAGAAGGGCTACACGCAGACGTTTGCGGTCCTGTCACCCGCCACCCAGTACGCCGCCGCGATGGTCAGGGCGGCCGCGGAATTGGCGAAGCCGAAGCCCAAGACCGTCGTCCTCCTCACGGCCGACGACGGGTTCTCCAAGACCGTGACCGAGGGCGGTGAGGCCGAGGCCAAGAAGCAGGGCATGGAGGTGCTCGCCACCGAGTCCTTCCCGGAGGGCGCGACAGATGTGTCCTCGGCGCTGACCAAGGTCCGCGGCAAGAACGCCGACCTGGTGTTGGGCTCGGTGCACCTCGAGGAGGGCATCGCGATCATCAAGCAGGCCGGCGAGCTGGGCGTGAAGCCCGCGGGCGGCTTCGGCGAGACCGTGGCGCCGCCCACCCCCGACTTCGTCAAGACGCTCGGCGACTCGGCGGAAGGCGTGCTCGGCTCGACCCAGTGGGTCCCTCAGGTGAAGGGCGAGGACAAGTACTTCGGCACCGCCGCGGACTACGCCAAGGACTACAAGGCGAAGTTCGGGCGGGACCCCGAGTACCACAACGCCGAGGCGACGGCGGCCTGCCTGGCGCTGGCGCTCGGCCTCGAGAAGGCCGGCTCGACCGACACGCAGAAGGTGCGTGACGCCGTGGCGGGACTCGACGAGGAGACGTTCTTCGGCCCGATCGACTTCAACAAGCAGGGCGAGAACGAAGCCAAGCCGATGTCCGTCATCCAGATCCAGGGCGGCAAGCCGGTGACGGTGTGGCCGAAGGAGCAGGCAGAGAGCGAGCTGAAATGGCCCGCCGCCGGCTGAGCGCGGCGCGGTGACGGAGTTCCTCCAGTCCACGGTCTACGGCCTGCTCCAGGGAGGCCTGCTCGCCCTCGTGGCGGTGGGCTTCTCCCTGGTGTGGGGCGTGATGAACGTGGTGAACCTTGCCCACGGCACGTTCGTGGTGCTCGGGTCATACGTCGCCTGGCAGCTCAACAAGTCCGCGGGCGTGGACCCCTTCCTCGGGATGTTCGCGGCCGCGGCCTGCCTGTTCGTGGCGGGCTACGCGGTGCACATGCTGCTGATCAACCAGGTGATCAAGGCACCGATCTGGATGACGCTGTTGCTCACCTTCGGCCTCGAGTTGGTTCTGATCAACGCGATGGTGTTGCTCTTCAGCGGCGACTTCCGCTCGATCGAGACCGGCTGGGCGGCCGACGCGATCGCCCTGGGCGACGTGCGGATACCCTACGGCCGGCTCGCCGGCTTCCTGGTGGCCGTGGGCCTCACGCTGGCGCTGGTGGCCTTCATGTCGCGCACGCGGCTCGGCCTTGCCATCAAGGCAACCGGGATGGACCGTGACGCGGCACGGCTGATGGGGATCCGGGCGCGGCGCGTCTACGCCACCACGTTCGCCATCGCGGCCGCCATGGCCGGGGCGGCCGGGGCGATCGTGGGCACCGTGGGCACCTTCAGCCCGGCCTCCGCCCCCGCCTTCACGCTGCAGAGCTTCGTGATCGCGGTGCTCGGCGGCCTCGGCAACATGTGGGGCGCCCTGGCCGGCGGCCTGGTGCTCGGGTTGGTGCAGTCGTGGGGCGGCCAGTACCTGTCGGGCACGCTCGTCACCGCCATCGCCTTCGGGGTGCTGGTGGCGGTGCTGATCGTGCGCCCGGCCGGCCTGCTCGGCAAGCCCTACTACGAGGCGAGGGTCGAGATCTGATGGCCACCGACCCGCAGGCAGGGAAGCCGGCGTCCGCCGAGGGCCCCGGCGGAGCGCGCCGGCTGGGGTTCCTGAGCGGCCGCGCCGGCTGGGCCGCCGCGGCGGTGGCGCTCCTGTTCTTCATCGCCCTCCCCGTGCAGCTGTACGGCAGCCAGCAGCGCACCCTCGCCGCCGCGTTCATGTTCGTCGCGCTGGCGCAGGGCTGGAACCTGATTGGCGGCTTCGCCGGCTACCCGAGCTTCGGCAACGTCGTGTTCTTCGGCCTCGGGGGCTACACCACGGCGATCTTGATGGCGAAGGCCGGCGCCTCGTTCTACGTGGCGCTTCCCGCCGCCGCCCTCGTGGGGCTCGGTTTCGCGGCGCTGATGGGCGTGCCGGTGCTGAGGTTGCGGGGGCACTACTTCGCGATCGCCACGCTGGGCGTGGCGGAGGGCATGCGCGAGGTCGTGCTCAACCTCGACGGGCTCACCGGCGGGGGCTCGGGCCTCACGGTTCCCGCCGTGGGCATCGAGGCGACCACGTCCTACCCCGGCAACGCCGGCTTCTACTACATGTTCCTGGCGCTGGCGGTGCTCGCCACCGCGGTCGTGCTCTGGGTGTCGCGCAGCCGCTTCGGCTACGGGCTGCGGGCGATCAACCAGGACGAGGACGCCGCGGCCGCGATGGGCATCGACACCACGCGCGCCAAGATCGGCGCTTTCGCCCTCGCGGGTGTCATCACCTCGCTCGCCGGCGCGATGTACGCCTTCCAGCAGGTCACGATCTACCCGGCCCGGCTCTTCGACGTGCAGATCACCCTGCTGATGGTGGTGATGGCGGTGATCGGCGGGTCGGGCACGGTGGTCGGACCGGTGCTCGGCGCGCTCGGGCTGCAGTTCCTCTCCGAGTACCTGCGCGACAACCTCACCGACTACCACACGTTCGTGTTCGGGGTGATCATCGTGGTGGCCGTGATCCTTCTGCCGCAGGGCCTCGTCAGATTCGTGCGAGAGGGGTGGCGCACGCGGCGGTTCTCGCTGCTCGACAACGTGAGGGCGTACCGGCTGTGAGCGCCCCCGCCCTGGAGACCCGCGGCCTGTCGCGCCGTTTCGGCGGCCTCGAGGCGCTCTCAGACGTGTCGCTCTCGGTCGAGCCCGGCACCGTGCTCGGGATCATCGGGCCGAACGGCGCCGGCAAGAGCACGCTGATCAACCTCGTGACGGGCCACCTCAAGCCCAGCTCCGGCTCCGTGTGCGTCGACGGGCGGGAGGTCACCGGGCAGCGGCCCTGGGTCATCGCGCGAGCGGGTGTGGCACGCACGTTCCAGATCGTCAAGCCCTTCCGCGAGCTGACCGTGCGCGACAACGTGGCGATCGGGGCGATGTACGGGCCGGATGGCGCGGGCTCCGTGAAGGACGCGCAGCGGCGCGCGGACGAGGTGCTCGAGCGCGTCGGGCTCGCGGGCCGCGGGGAGGTGCCGCCAGGCGAGCTGGGCGTGGCCGACGCCCGCCGTCTCGAGCTGGCCAAGGCCCTGGCGCTGGGGCCGCGGTTGCTCCTGCTCGACGAGGTGATGGCCGGGCTGCGCGGCTCGGAGATCGAGCCGGCGCTGGAGCTGATCCGCTCACTCCGTGACGAGGGAATGACGATCGTGGCCGTGGAGCACATCGTGAAGGTGATCCTGTCGGTCTCCGACGAGGTGTTGGTGCTGCACGAGGGCCGTGAGCTCACGCGCGGGAAACCCGCCGAGGTCGTGAAGGACGAGCGCGTGATCGAGGCCTATCTGGGCCAGCGCTACGCGAAGCGGATGGCCGAGGGGAATGGCGATGCTTGAGATCTCAGGCCTCAACGCGGGCTACGGGCGCGTGGAGGTTCTCCAGGGGGTCGACCTCGAGGTGGGGGAGGACGAGATCGTGGCCCTTGTCGGCTCGAACGGCGCCGGCAAGACGACTCTGCTGCGCGCCGTCTCGGGGGTGATCGCGGCGGCGGCGGGCTCGGTGCGCTTCAAGGGCGACGAGATCGGCGGCCTGCCTCCCGAGGAGATCGTGGACCGGGGCATCGCGCACGTGCCCGAGGGACGGCGCCTGTTTGCCGGCCTGACCGTGCGCGAGAACCTGATGGTCGGCGGCTACAGCGGCCACACCGAGGACATCGAGAGCGCGGTGGCGCTGTTCCCGCTGCTCGGCGAGCGGCTGGGCCAAGCGGCCGGCAGCCTGTCGGGCGGCGAGCAGCAGATGTGCGCGATCGCCCGCGGGCTCATGAGCAGCCCCGCCCTGATCATGATCGACGAGCTGTCGCTGGGATTGGCGCCCAAGCTCGTGGACGAGATAGTCGAGCGGCTGCGCACCGTGGCGGAGGACGGCACGGCCGTGCTGCTGGTCGATCAGGACGTGGATGCCGCGTTGCGGCTGGCGGCCCGCGGGTACGTGCTCGAGACCGGACGAATCGTTGTGAGTGGCCCGAGCGCGGAGCTGCTCGAGGACGAGCGCGTCCGGGAGGCGTACCTGAGCGTGGC
>JBBPIR010000016.1:0-1101 GCA_038040195.1 Chloroflexota bacterium
CTCGAGCGCCTCGTCGATCCCGCCGCGGTTGATCGGCACGCCGGCCAGCGCCAGGCCGAGCTCGACGCCGCACAGCGTCCCGGCCAGCATCAGGTCGTTGAAGTGGCCGAGGTGGCCGATGCGGAAGACCCTGCCGCGCAGCTTGCCCAGGCCGGTGCCGAGCGACATGTCGAAGCGCTCGAGGACGATCCGGCGCACCTCGTCGGCGTCGTGCCCCTCGGGCATGAGGATCGCGGTCAGGGAGCCGGAGTACTCGCGCTCGTCCGCGCACAGGACCTCGAGCCCCCACGCCCGGACCGCCCGCCGGGTGGCCTCGGCGTGGCGCTCGTGGCGGGCGAACACCGCCGGCAGGCCCTCCTCCATCAGCATGGCGACGGCTTCGCGGAGCCCGTAGAGCAGGTTGGTGGGCGGCGTGTAGGGCCAGAAGCCCGCGCGGTTGGCCTCGATGATGGGCTCCCACTCCCAGTAGGACCGCGGCAGGCGGGCCGAGGCCGACGCGGCGAGGGCCTTTTCGCTGACGGCGTTGAACCCGAGGCCGGGCGGCAGCATGAGGCCCTTCTGCGAGCACCCCACGGTCACGTCGACGCCCCACTCGTCGTGGCGGTAGTCGATCGACGCGAGCGACGAGATCGTGTCGACCAGCAGGAGCGCCGGATGGGCGGCGGCGTCGATCGCCGCGCGGACGGCCGGGATCCGGCTGGTCACTCCCGTGGACGTCTCGTTGTGGACCACCGTGACCGCGCGGATGGCGTGGCCGGCGTCGGCCGACAGGATGCGCTGCACCGTGTCCGGGTCGACGCCGTGGCGCCAGTCGCCCGGCACCCACTCCACGTCGAGCCCGAGTCGCTCGGCCATGGTCCGCCACAGCGTCGAGAACTGACCGGTCTCGAAGGCCAGCACGCGATCGCCCGGCGACAGCGTGTTGACTAGTGCCGCCTCCCACGCCCCCGTGCCCGAGGAGGGGTAGATCACGACGGGGCCCTCGGTCTGGAACACGGCCTTGATCGCCTCGAGCAGGTCGAGGCCCAGGCGGGCGAACTGCGGCCCGCGGTGGTCGATCGTGGGCGCGTCGATGGCGCGCAGGACGCGATCCGGCACGTT
>JBBPIR010000016.1:1201-4234 GCA_038040195.1 Chloroflexota bacterium
CTGCGACATCGGCTCTGGACATGTTCCCCCTCCCGCCGTGGGCGCCGGACGCGCTGGATCAGCCCTCGCCATAGACTACCCGCGCAAGCGTCGTCCCGGGACCCGGTTGGCTATTCGGCTACGCGAAGATCAGCAGGAGGTCGCCCGCCGGCGCTCGCGCCGGGGCGCCCCCGAGGGGCCGGCCGCGGCGGTGGCCGCCGCGCTCGAGAGCGAGCTCCGGGGCGAGGTGCAGGCCGATGCCTACTCGCGGCACCTGTTCGCGAGCGACGCGAGCATGTACGCCGTCGAGCCGCTGCTGGTGGCGTTCCCGCGCGACGCCGACGACGTGGCCGCGGCCATCGCCGTCGCCGGCCGGTTCGACGTGCCGGTGGTGACCCGTGGGGCCGGCACGAGCCTGTCGGGCCAGGCCGTGGGCGGTCGCGGAATCGTCCTCGACACCTCGCGCCACATGGACGCCATCCGCGACCTCGATCCGCAGGCGCGCCGCGTGCGGGTCGGCCCGGGCGTGGTGCAGGAGGACCTCAACCGGGCGGCGCAGGCGCACGGCCTCGGCTTCGGCCCGGACACCTCCACGTCGAACCGGGCGACGATCGGCGGCATGATCGGCAACAACTCCTCCGGCAGCCACTCGATCGTCTACGGGACGACCATCGACCACGTCCAGGAGCTCGACGTGGTGCTGTCGGACGGCACGCGCGCGCGCCTCGGCCCCGTGGACGACGCCGAGCGCGCCCGCCGCGCGGCGGCCGGCACCCTGGAGGGGGCGATCTACCGCGGGCTCGGAGACATACTCCGCGATCACCGGGACGCCATCGCCAACGACTACCCGCGCCACTGGCGCCAGTCCGGCGGGTACCGCCTCGACCGCCTCGCGGGCGACGCGCGGTTCGACCTCGCCCGCTTCGTCGTCGGGTCCGAGGGCACGCTCGTGGCGATCACCGAGGCCACCGTCGGGCTCGTGCCGCTGCCGAAGGCGAGGATGCTCGCCGTCGGGCACTTCGACTCGATCGCCGCCGCGATCGCCGCCACGGAGGATGCGCTCGAGCTCGACGCCGCGGCGATCGAGCTCATGGACCGCACCATCCTCGACCTCTCCCGCCGCAAGCTCGAGTTCCGCCGGCTGGGGAGCTACCTCCAGGGGGACCCGGAGGCCCTGCTCTTCGTCACGTTCTTCGGCGACTCGGAGGCGGAGGCCCGGGACGGGGTCGACCGCCTGGAGGCGGTCTGGCGGCGCCACGGCCACGGCTACCACACGCTCCGGGCCGAGACCGCGGTCGAGCAGGAGGCGCTCACCAAGGTGCGCAAGCTGGGGCTCGGGCTGCTCATGTCGGCGAGCACCGGCGCGCGCCGCCCGCTCGCCTTCGTCGAGGACACCGCCGTCGCTCCCGAGCGCCTGAACGAGTACGTCGCGCGCTTCAGGGAGGTCCTCGACCGTCACGGGCTGACCGCGGGCTTCTACGGTCACTGCTCGGTCGGCTGCCTGCACATCCGGCCCTACCTGGACCTGACCGCGCCCGGGGGCGTGGAGACGATGCGCGCGGTGGCTGAGGAGATCGTCGGCCTCGTCTCGGAGTTCGACGGCGTGAACTCGAGCGAGCACGGTGACGGCCGCGCCCGCGGCGAGTTCAACCGGAGGGTCTTCGGCGAGGACCTCTACGAGGCGATGCGCAAGGTCAAGCGCCTCTTCGACCCCCACGGGCGCCTGAACCCCGGGGTGATGGTGGACGCGCCGCCGATGACCGAGGACCTCCGGGACCCGGCGCTGCCGCCCCCGACCCCGCTCGTCACGCGGCTGTCGTTCGACGAGCACGGCGGGATGCGCGGCGCCGCGGACCGCTGCGTGCGGATCGGCGCCTGCCGCAAGACGGGGATCGGCGTCATGTGCCCCTCCTACATGGCCACGCGCGAGGAGGAGCACGCCACCCGGGGCCGGGCCAACGCGCTGGTCAAGGCGCTCTCCGAGCCCGACCCCAAGGCGGCGCTGGGCGACGAGCGCCTGCACGAGATCCTCGACCTCTGCCTGGAGTGCAAGGCGTGCAAGAGCGAGTGCCCGCTGAGCGTCGACATGGCCTCCATGAAGAGCGAGTTCCTCTCCCACTACCAGGACATCCACGGCGTGCCGCTGCGCTCTCGGCTCTTCGGCGCCATCCGCCGGCTCAACCGCATGGGGGCCGCGACCGCTCCGCTGTCGAACCTGCCCGGGCGGGTGCGGCCGCTGCGCACGCTGCTCGACCGCCGTGTGGGGATCACCCGCCGGCGGCCGCTGCCGCGGTTCACGCGCGAGACGCTGATCCGCTGGCACCGCGGCCGGCGCCCCGCGACGGCCACCGGCTCCCGCGGCGAGGTGGTGTTCCTCGCCGACTCGTTCACGACCTTCACCGAGCCGGGGATCGGGCGGGCGGCCATCGAGCTCCTGGAGCACGCCGGCTGGCGGGTGCGGCTCGAGCACGGCGGCTGCTGCGGGCGAGCCAGCATCTCCAAGGGCCTGCTCGACCAGGCGCGGGGCATGGCCGCTGACATGGTCGCGCGCCTCGCCGAGGAGGCGGAGCGCGGGGTGCCCATCGTGGGCTGCGAGCCCTCGTGCCTGCTCACCCTGCGCGAGGAGCATCTCGCTCTCCTGCCCGGCGACGAGCGGGCGCAGGCGGTCGCCGGCCAGGCCCGCCTGGTGGAGGAGCTGCTCGTCGAGGCGATCGACGACGGCGCCCTGCGGCTCGATCCCGATTCGCCGGTGAGCGGACGCCGGATCGTGCTGCACGGGCACTGCCACCAGAAGGCCCTGACCGGCACGGCCGCCACGGTGGCGCTGCTGGAGCGCATCCCCGGCTCCGAGGTCGTGGAGCTCGACGCCGGCTGCTGCGGCATGGCGGGGTCGTTCGGCTTCGAGTCCGAGCACTACGAGCTGTCGATGCAGATCGGCGGGATGCGGCTGTTCCCGGCGCTCGAGGCGGAGGGATCCGCGACGCTGGTCGCCGCCACCGGGGTCTCGTGCCGCCAGCAGATCGCCCACGGGGCGCGGCGCGAGGCGCGGCACCC
>JBBPIR010000017.1 GCA_038040195.1 Chloroflexota bacterium
GCGTCACATCCCGTCAGGTCCAGGCGCCGCCAGTGCTCGAGCAGGCCCGCCGGGTCGAGCGCGGCGACCTCGAGGTTGTCGGCGACCTCGAGGCTGAGCGCGTCGTGCACCTCGATGCCGCTGGCCTCGATGTACTCCGCGACCAGCTTGGTCAGCTCGCGCTGGTACGGCGTGACCATCGCCACCCGGCGCGCGCCGAGCGCCCTGGCCCCGTCGATGAGCGCGCCGGCCGAGGACACGACCGGGGCCGGGGCCCCCTCCTCGCGCAGGACGTCGCGGATCTGGTCCTCGGCGGTGCAGTGGAAGCCCGCGCCCCCGGCCATCAACGCGACCAGGCAGGCGGTGGCCACGACGTCGCAGCGGGCGTCGGCCAGCTCGGCGGCGCAGCGGTCCATCTGCGCGTTCATGGCCCGCAGCTCCTCCGGGGTGACGCGCTTCATGCGCATGCGGCTCGAGTGGAACGTGAACCGCTCCTCGGGCGCCTCGCTCTCTCGCGCGCGCAGCAAGGCGGGGATCTCGGTCTCCATCGTCACGTTCGAGCTCGGGACGATGAGCCCGAGGCGGTAGCGGGTGGGCTCGGTCATCGGTCGCCTCCGACGGTCGGGGGGGTCAGCTCGGTCTTGCGGATCTTGCCCATGTCGTTGCGCGGGAGGTCGTCCAGGAAGTGGACCTCGCGCGGGCGCTTGTGCGGAGAGAGCAGCTCGGCGACGTGGGCGACCAGCTCCTCGGCCGTCGCGGTGGCCTGCGGTCGCAGGACGACCCACGCCACGATGCGCTCGCCGAGGTCCGCGTCGGGCTCCGCGGTCACCGCCGCCTCCGCCACCGCCTCGTGCTCGAGCAGCGCGCCCTCGATCTCGCCGGCGCCGATCTTGAAGCCACCGCTCTTGATGAGGTCGGTGGAGCGCCGCCCGACGACCCTGACGTAGCCGTCGGCCGCGCGCGTCGCGACGTCCCCGGTGAGGAACCAGCCGTCCTTCATGGCGGCGGCCGTGGCGTCGGGCTGGTTGAGGTACTCGCTGAACAGGCTCGGGCTGCGCAGGGCGACCTCGCCGATCGTGTCGTCGTCGGCGACGTCGATCGCCTCGCCGTCGTCGTCGAGCAGCACGACCTCGACACCGTCGAGCGGCGGGCCGACGTAGCCCGGCCGGCGGTCCCCGTCGACGCGGATCGAGCAGATCATGAGCGTCTCGGTCATGCCGTAGCGCTCGACCACCCGCTGCCCGCAGAGACGCTCGATGCGCTGGTGCTCGACCGCCGGGAGGGGGGCCGAGCCGGACACCAGCAGCCGAGCCCGGCGCAGCGCCTCGGCGATGCCGGCGTCCTCCTCGGCCTCGATCGCGATGCGGTGGTACATCGTCGGGACGCCGAAGAGCATCGTGGCGCCGTCGTTCAGCGCCTCGGCCACCGCGGGCGCGGAGAACCGCTGGAGGTGGCGGACCTGTCCGCCGAGCCGGACCGGGCCGAGGAGCCCGAGGGCCAGGCCATGGACGTGGAAGAGCGGCAGCGCGTGGACGAGCCGGTCCTCGGCGGTCCACGCCCACGCCGCCGCGAGGGCGTCGAGGTTGGCCGCGATGGCGCGGCGGGACAACACGACGCCCTTCGGGAGGCCGGTCGTCCCGGAGGTGTAGATGATGAGCGCCGGCGCGTCCTCGGCGGGCTCGGGCGGCAACGAGTGGCCGGCGGACTCGAACGCGACGGTGGCGCGGGCGATGCCCTGCAGCGCCGCCGGGAGCTCGGCGCCGGGCTCGGCGAAGAGCAGGTCGGGAGCGGCGTCGGCGGCCATGTGCTCCAGCTCGCGGGTGCCCGCCTTGGGGCTGATCGGCACGACCGCCACGCCCGCCGCCAGGGCCCCGAAGACCGCCGCGCACGTGTGCAGCGTCGACGTCGCCCAGACCGCGACGCGGCCGGCGTCGCCGATCTCGGCCGCCACGTTCGCGGCGACGTCCCGCAGCTCGCGGTGGCTCAGGGCATCGTCACCGAAACGAACCGCCGGAGCGGCGCTCGCCTGCGCGAGGGAAGGGAACAGCATCGAACCCTCAGGTACCCGTTTTCGGGAGGGTCAACGTCAGGGCGAGGGCCGCGAGCGGCAGGGCGGCGACGATCGCCATCACCGTGTCCAGCGAGAAGTGGTCGGCGACGATCCCGAGGACGGACGCCCCGACACCGCCCATGCCGATCGCCAAGCCGAGCGTCACGCCGGAGGCGACCCCGACCCGGTTGGGCAGGTACTCCTGGCCCATGACCACGGTCACGGTGTAGCTGGCGACGACCATGGCGCCGACCAGCGCCAGCAGCAGCACGAGGACCGGGCCCCGCTCCACCTGGAGGAGGAGGGCGATGAGCGGCGGGAGAAGCGCCATCGATCCGATCAGGATCGGCCGCCGTCCGACCCGGTCGGCCAGGCGACCGCCGATCAACGTGCCGGCGATCCCGCCGAGCAGCAGCACGGTGAGCGCGCTGCTGCCCTCCGCGTCCGACGTTCCCAGCGAGGCGACGAAGTAGAGCGGGAGGAAGGTCAGCAGGCCGTAGAACGTGAACGAGCGCAGGGTCGCGACCCCGGCGAGGGTGACGAACGGGCCCCAGGCGTCGGGGGTGGGCGCCCGCCGGTCCCCGCCGGCCGTCTCGTCGGCCGTGCGCGCGCGGGCCAGGCGAGGGAGCTCCCGGACGAGCAGGAGGGCCACGGCTCCGGCGGGCACGAGGAGGAACAGCGTGCCGTGGAGGCCGAAGGCCAGCACGAGAGCGGTCACGAGGGCCGGCCCGAGCGCGAACCCCGCGGTGCCGCCCACGGAGAAGACGCTCATGGCCGTGGCGCGCCGGTTGCCCGAGACGTGCCGCACCAGCCGCGCCCCCTCCGGATGGAAAGCCGCGACGCCCACGCCGCTGACGAGGATGGCCAGCACGAGCAGGGGATAGCTGGGGGTTAGCCCGGCAAGCGCCACGCCCCCGCCGCCCAGCGCCACTCCCGCGGGCATGAGCCAGGGCCGCGGGCGCCGGTCGGAGTAGTAGCCGAAGAGCGGCTGGATGACCGAGGAGCTGACCGTGCTCGCGAGGACCAGCGCGGAGGCCGCGGCGTACGACAGCCCACGCTCGCGGATCAGGAAGGGGAGCAGGGCGGGCACGACCCCCTGCGTGGCGTCGGCGAGGAGGTGGCCGCTCGCGAGCACCGCCAGAGCGCGCCGGTCGAGGCCCTCGCGCACGGCGCTGGCGGTGCGGGTCAGCTCTCCCATCCCGATGCGGCGGTCACGGCCCCGGCGGCGAACAGCACCGCCAGGATCAGCCGGCGGAACAGCCGCTCGGGAAGCCGCGGTCCCACGACGGTGCCGAGCAGGTTGCCCGCCAGCGCCCCCGGGAGCCACAGGAGCACGGCGGGGTAGAGGGCCTCGGGTGCGAGGGCTCCCTCGAGCGCCAGCAGCGAGAGCCCGACGGTCGACGTCCACACGAAGAACACGGCGAGGTCGGCGAGGAAGCTGGTCGGCGCCGCCTTGTCACGGCTCAGGAGGACGATCGGCCCAACGCC
Source organism: Chloroflexota bacterium (assembly GCA_038040195.1). Classification (NCBI taxonomy): domain Bacteria; kingdom Bacillati; phylum Chloroflexota; species Chloroflexota bacterium. Next base: position 3,518 of record JBBPIR010000017.1, read on the forward strand.
GGCGAGCGACGTGGACCCGCCCAGGAAACCGCCCACGAATCCGGCGGCGAGCGGCGCTCCCGGGATCGGCTTGGGGGGAGGCCGGTCGAGCGAGCGGGCCAGCAGCACGACGGTCACCATGACCGCGCAGCCGGCCAGCAGCTTGACCGCCGACTCCGGCACGTCCGACAGGACACGGGCGCCCACGTAGAGCCCGGGCACGCTGGCCGCGCACATGCCCAGGCTCCGGCGCCGGGAGATGTGGTCGCGAAAGCGGTACACGATCGACAGCCGCGTCAGCCCTCCGAGGGCCAGGTTGGCGGTGACCACGAAGCGCAGCGGAAAGCCGGTGAGGAGGAGGAGCGGCGCGGAGGCGAGCGCGTATCCGAAGCCGGTGA
>JBBPIR010000018.1 GCA_038040195.1 Chloroflexota bacterium
CGCGCGCCAAAGGACTGCGCCAGCTCGTTGATCGCCTGCACGCTCCGGAGCCGCGGCGTGCAGGAAAAGATATCGATGTGGATCGTGCCGGTCTCCGGCCAGGTGTGCAGGACCGCGTGCGACTCGCGCAGGATCAGCGCGCAGGTGAGCCCGGTCTTCGGAAACGCGTGGGAGACGGCGTTCACAACCGTCGCGCCGGCCCTGGCGAGCGCGGCGATGAAGAGATCGGCGACCTCGTCGCCACTCAACTCAGAGAGGGCCGCACAGCGCGAGAGGTCGGCGGAAAACGAGACGGGCGAGGCAGTCGCGTCCATGGTGCAGCGACTATAGCGAGCCGCGCGGACGCTGACTGTTCAATATAGAACAGCGCCTTCCCTATTGGCCACGTAGACTGCGAGGTGTTTCTCCAGAAAGGACACGATGTGACGCGCCAACGCCTGGGTCCTGTTGCAAGCGTCGGATTAATCGCGCTGCTCTGCGGGGCCTCTCCGGCATTGGCGCAGTCGCTCGGTTCCGCTCAGAGCTTTGCCGTCGTGGGTGGCACGGCGGTCACCGCCGCCGGCACCGGCACGGTCATTACCGGCGATGTGGGCGTGTCACCCGGCACGTCGATCACCGGCTTTCCCGCAGGGGCCACTGTCGTGCCGCCTTTTGGGACCCACGCGAATGATGGGGCCGCGATTGCCGCGCAGTCGTCGGTCACCTCTCTTTACACGACCCTGGCAGGCACGGGCGGCGCCACGGCCACCGGTCCGGAGCTGGGTGGACTCACGCTGATTCCAGGCACCTATTCATTTACGAGCACGGCCAACATTGCGAGCGGGACAACCCTGAGACTCAGCGGCGCGGGTAACTACATTTTCAAGGTTGGGAGCGCCATCACCGCCAACGTCGGTTCCAGCCTCGTCCTGGAAAACGGCGCCTCCGCGTGCAACGTGTTCTGGCAGGTCACCAGCGCTGCGACGCTCAATGGCGTCACCTTCGCCGGAAACGTCGTGGCGCAGGCTGGTGTGACGTTGGGTGTCGGCGCCGCGCTGACCGGGAGAGCGTTGACGACAGCCGCCGGGGCCGTGACGCTCAGCGGCGGCAACACCGCCGGAGGGTGCAGCAACCCGCCCCCCCCGCCGCCGCCACCGGTGTGCCCACCCATTACGCTGTCCCCGGCGACGCTGCCCAGCGGCACGGTGGGGGTGGCCTACAGCCAGACGATCACGGGAAGCGGCGGCACCGCGCCGTACACCTTTGCGGTCACCAGCGGCACGCTGCCGGGGGGCCTGACGCTCACACCGGCAGGCGTGCTGGCCGGGACGCCGACCAGCGCCGGCACGTCCATCGTCACGATACGCGGGACAGACGCGAACGGGTGTTTCGCGACTGTCACCTATACGATGATCATCGCGCCTGCGTGTCCGGTGATTTCGATCGGTCCGCCTCCGCCCAACGGAACGGTCGGTGTTGCCTACACCCACACGCTCACGGGAAGCGGCGGAACGGCGCCGTACACCTTTACGATCACCGGCGGCACCCTGCCGGCCGGCGTGACGCTCACGCCGGCGGGCGTGCTGGCGGGGACCCCGACCAACGCCGGGTCGTCCAGCGTCACGATCCGCGGAACGGATGCGAACGGCTGTTTCGCCGACACCGCCTACACGATCGTCATCGCGCCCGCCCCGCCGCCGCCGCCGGTGTGCCCGCCCATTACGCTCGCCCCTCCTGTCCTGCCTAACGGCACGGTGGGCGTCGCCTACAACCAGACGATCACGGGGAGCGGCGGAACCGCGCCGTACACCTTTACGGTCACCGTCGGCACGCTTCCGGCGGGCATGACGCTCACACCGACAGGCCTGCTGTCGGGGACGCCGAGCACCGCCGGCACGTCTACGGTCACCATACGCGGGACGGACGCAAACGGGTGTTTCGCGACGCTCCCCTATACGATAATCATTGCTCCCGCCCCGCCACCTCCGCCCGTGTGCCCGCCCATTACGCTCGCCCCCGCCGTGCTGCCAAACGGCACGGTGGGGGTCGCCTACAGCCAGACGATCACGGGAAGCGGCGGCACCGCGCCGTACACCTTTGGCGTGACCGCCGGCGTGCTGCCGGCGGGCCTGATACTGACCTCGGCCGGCCTGCTGTCGGGGACGCCGACCACCGCCGGCACGTCCACCGTCACGATACGCGGGACGGACGCGAACGGGTGTTTCGCGACCCTCCCCTATGCGATGATCGTGGCCGCCGCTCCACCGCCACCCCCGCCGCCGCCGGTGTGTCCGGTGATTTCGATCGGGCCGCCGCCGCCCAATGGCAGGGTGGGCGTTGCCTACACCCATACGATCACGGGAAGCGGCGGAACGGCGCCGTATACGTTTACGCTCACCAGCGGCACGCTGCCGGCAGGTATGACGCTGACGCCCGCCGGCGTGCTGGCGGGGACGCCGACCGCCGCCACCACGTCCAGCGTCACGATACGCGGGACCGATGCGAACGGCTGTTTCGCCGACACCGCCTGGACGTTCGTCATCTCACCGGCGGCGTGTCCGGTCATTACAATTGCCCCGCCGCCGCCCAATGGCACCGTGGGCGTTGCCTACACGCACACGCTCACGGGGAGCGGCGGGACCGGACCGTACACCTTCTTCGTAGCCGCCGGTGCGCTGCCGGCGGGCCTCACCCTGACGGCGGCCGGCGTGATCTCCGGAACGCCGACCACTGCCGGCACCTCCACGTTCACCATCCGGGGGACCGACGCAAACGGGTGTTTCGCGGAAGTCACATTCACGATAACGATCCCCACCCCAGTTCCGACGCTGCCTCAGGCCTTCGTCGTGTTGCTCGGCTTGGGTCTCACCGGGGTCGGGTACCTCCGGCTGCGGAGGCGGGCTCGAGTGTCGCTGACGCGTCGGTCTTAGTCTTGAGTTTTGAGTTATGAGTAGTCACTTACGAACACCCCCACAGGCCGGCCGCGGGTCATGCTCGGCCGCATGATGCCCGGGAAACCGTCCGGCGCGGGCAAGAGCCGCGATCCGCAGGCCTCGCGGGGCTCTACCCGCACTCGCTCTCGGACCGCGTTCAACGCGCAG
>JBBPIR010000019.1 GCA_038040195.1 Chloroflexota bacterium
CCTGCGACCCGCTGCTTAGAAGGCAGCCGCTCTGGTCCACTGAGCTACGGGGACCCGGACAAGAATAGACAGGCTAGACTCATCGGGCCATGGCCACGGAGTCCTCAGGACCGCCGCCCCAGCTCCAGCCCACGCAGCTGGAGATCGACAAGGGCCTGCTGCGTGACGAGGACCTGCTGAACCCGGAGCACCTGCGGCGCATGGACCAGACCCTCCTGCGCCGGAACCTGGATCACGCCCGGATCACATCACGCAAGCTTTCCCTTCAGTTGCAGCAGTTCGTGCACCTGTACACCCCCGAGGCCAACGAGCTGCGGCGTCGAATCGAGAAATACCTGCTCATGGAGCAGCTCATCGAGACCGAGATGGCGCGCCGCCACACCTACTGAGCCGCCACACCTAGTGAATTGTGGATATCTGGGCGCCCCAAACAAGCCAACGTGGATAACTCGCCAGGGCGCGAACGGCGGCTGAGACCGGACCGCTAGACCGTCAGACCGGATCCGATCCGGAACCTCGTTGGACGCCGATGGGGGCGGCGCGCGCGGCAGCGGGCGTTCAAGCTAGTCGCCGAGCGGACCCACGACGGTCGCTTCGCGCACGTCGGGCAAGGCGGCCACCACCTCCCCCACCCAGCGGGCGAGTCGCGGCATCTCGAACAACGAAAAGGTCACGCCATAGGCTTCGAGCTGCTCGAACCCCCATCCATTGAACTCGCGCCGTGCGGCAACGACCCACATTTCGTCATACAGGTCGGGCCACGCGCGCGGACGGCGGTGGTGGCAGAAGCGGATGAACTCGGCCACCTCGGGTGGCGGCGCGGCGGGCGGGTCGCTGTCCGGCGGGCGCTCCAGGGAAGCGTCGACGACCGGGTAGGCGGGATCGATCTTGACCACGGCGAGGAGGCGACTCGATAAGGACGGGATGGATGAGGACGACCGGACACCGATCCTAGGCGTCGGGGGCGAATGGTAGGAGCCGATGGCGGCGCCCGGAAGGGGTGATGTCCACCAACTTGTCCACATTCCTTTCCACCGATGGCTCCCGGGTGGACAGGTGGCCGTCAGGCGGTGGACAGACGCTGAAACTGGACTTCACGGGTCTCGGCACCGGGCTCGACGAAGGCCAGCAAGCGCTCGCCCTCGTTGGTCACGTCGTCGAGATCCGACTCTGACAAGGGGTCCAGGAGGCCAATCCGGAGGCTCGCGCGACCGGGCTGGCGGGCCATCCGCCACGTGGCTCGTGCAAACCCATCGATGAGAATCGTTCCGAAGCTGCCTACATACGCCGCGGCGAGCACCCGCCGGCGATCGTCGTCATCGATGATCCGGCTGCGGTCGTCGTGGGAAAGGACGACGTTGTCGTATTCGGGCAGGAAACGGACCGGAGCGGGCGTGTCCGGGTCGGGAATCGGTGCATCGGGCACGTCCCACAGCTCCCGTCCGGATTCGTCGCGAAAGGTACGTAGGCGGGGCCGAAGGCGCTCGATAACCTCGCGGATCCCGGACAGCCCACACCAGGTTCGAATATCGCCAACCGTGGCCGGACCGAACGCGGCCAGGTAGCGCAGGATCACCGGTTCCGGGGACGTATCGGTGGCCAGCGGGCGACCCAGCCATGCTTCGATCGTGGCCCACTTGGCCTGGCCAGCGCGTTTCCAGACGCCTCTCGGCGGAACCTGTGCCAGCGGCAGCAGGTACGTGACCGCCTGTGCCAGGGAGGCAGGATCGCGATCCGGCCACCGGGGCCCGAGAAGCGTTCGGAGCTCGGCGCGCGTCCTCGGCCGCTCCTCGATCATCGCCCGGCCGGCGGCCACCACGGCGTCCAGATCGACGCCAGCCAGGTTGCGCCCAAACGGGCTCTGCGAAGAGAACGTCCGGCGCAGGACCGGGCGCATGACGAGGTACAGCTCGAGTGCGTCACGGTCCGTGACCAGGTGGATGGTGGCGCGCATCAGCGGCGCCCGGAGCGCGCGACGCTCGGTGATCAGCAGGCCCAACTCCTCGGGATCGAAACCTTCGAGACGCGACCAGAGCGCGACATACGGATCGGCGGGAACCTGTGCCTGAAGCCCTACGAGATGCTCGATCACCTCCGGGACCGGACGCGTCTCGCGGCGAAGGAGCAGCTGGCGAGCCAGGAGGGCGCGATTCAGCGTCCGGCGATCGAGGGTGGCGGGGAGGGCAGATGGCGTCATGAGAATTGGCATCACTATGCTTGGTGCGTGGCGCTCGGGTCACGCGACGGCGGACAAGGTCACGCTCGACTGCACGTTTGGCCAGGAGCGAGCCGAGCCCTGAAAAACTCCGAACTGCATACTTCGAACCGCTATTTTGGTGAATGGGTGATCAATGTCGGCTGAGAACGAGACCGATCCCGCGGTCCCGCCAAGCGGGTCGGGCTGCGTCGAGTGCCTCGCCTCCGATGGCTGGTGGTTTCACCTCCGTCGTTGCGCTCGGTGCGGTCACATCGGCTGCTGTGACTCATCGCCGTCCCAGCACGCCAGCCACCACGCGGCTGCGGCCGGCCATCCCATCATCCAAAGCTACGAGCCGGGTGAGGACTGGTTCTGGAATTACGCCACCGAGGAGTTCGCGGACGGTCTGCCGTTGGCTCCCCCGCGACATCACCCGCTGGATCAGCCCGTGCCGGGACCGGCTGGCCGCGTACCGCGCAATTGGGAATTGCAGTTGCACTGACGCTCTTCCCCCGCAGCGTGCGTTCGCTGTGGCAGGAATCGCGCCGTATCGTGGAGGGCACGCGAGCTAGGACAAGGCCGAGACCCGGAGGGACGGATATGCCAGCTGACGTGGTCGCGACCGTCGTTGCGCTGTGGCGCTATCCCGTGAAGTCGATGATAGGGGAGCAGCTCAACGCGGGCGAGGTGACCGACCGTGGCCTGCTGGGCGACCGGGGGTACGCCCTCGTCGATCGCGAGACCGGCAAGGTCGCGAGCGCGAAGTTCCCGCGC
>JBBPIR010000020.1 GCA_038040195.1 Chloroflexota bacterium
TCGAGGCGGGCAAGCCGCTCGAGCTCGCCGCCATCATCGACGCCGTGATCGAGCTGGCCGACCTCGCCGAGGTGGACGCACCGTCCATGCGTGCCATCGCCGCGACGAGCGCTCTGCTCGCGGAGACGCGCTCCCCGGAGTGAGCCGGCCCGGCCCACGCTCGGCCATTCGCCGCTGCTCGTGAACATGGCCAGCAGCCTGCTCGTGCACGTGCGCCCGATCCGAGGCAGCACGATCGGCGACGCCGAGCTGGCCGAGCGCCTGGTCCGCGATCACGCGCTCGACCTCGCGGCCACGTCAGAGAGGCGGTCTAGCACTTGGACCCGAGGTATGAGAACCTCGGCGCCGGGGACACTATCCGCACCCACCCGAACGACGAAAGAGGGCCGACGTGACGGCTGCGACCACCGAGAAACAGCGAGAGACGACTCCGGCCGCACGGGAGGCCGAGCCCGGAACGATCTCGGGCGGCCACCTGGTGGCAAAGGCACTGAAGGCAGAGGGCATCGACGTCATCTTCACCCTCTGCGGCGGCCACATCATCGACATCTACGACGGCTGCATCGACGAGGGCATCAAGGTCGTCGACGTGCGTCACGAGCAGGTGGCGGCGCACGCCGCCGACGGCTACGCACGCGTCACCGGCCGGCCCGGCTGCGCCGTGGTCACCGCCGGCCCCGGCACGACCGACGCCGTCACCGGCGTCGCCAACGCCTTCCGCGCCGAGAGCCCGATGCTGCTGATCGGCGGCCAGGGCGCGCTCAACCAGCACCGCATGGGCTCCCTGCAGGACCTGCCCCACGTCGACATCATGCGCCCGATCACGAAGTTCTCCTCGAGCGTGCTCACGACCGAGCGGGTCGCGGACATGTGCTCGATGGCCTTCCGCGAGGCGCTTGCGGGCGCCCCGGGCCCCGCGTACCTGGAGATCGGGCGCGACATCCTCGACGCCAAGGTCCCGCTCGAGAGCGCGGTCATCCCGCAGCCGGGTCATTACCGCGCCTCGACGAAGAGCACCGGCGATCCGAACGACATCGATCGCCTGGCCGACATCCTCGTCAAGGCCGAGCGGCCGTGCGTGCTGCTGGGCAGCCAGGTCTGGACGGCGCGCGGGGCCGAGGCCGCGACCGACTTCGTCCGCCGCCTCAACATCCCCGCCTTCATGAACGGGGCGGCCCGCGGCACGCTCCCGCCGGGAGATCCGCATCACTTCCACCTCACCCGGCGCTACGCGTTCAAGAACGCCGACGTGATCCTCATCGTCGGGACGCCGTTCGACTTCCGCATGGGCTACGGCAAGCGCCTGAGCCAGGAGGCCACGGTCGTCCAGATCGACATGGACTACCGCACGGTGGGCAAGAACCGCGACGTGTCCCTCGGGCTCGTCGGCGACCCGGGCGCGATCCTGAGCGCCGTGGCCGAGGCCGCGGAGGGGCAGGGCGCCAAGGGCGCCGCCAGCGATCGGGAGTCGTGGCTCCAGACGCTGCGGGACGAGGAGCAGAAGGCCAAGGAGGAGCGCCTGCCGCGCCTGATGCGTGAGGACGCGCCGGTCCACCCGCTGCGGCTCGCGCACGAGATCAACGAGTTCCTCACCGAGGACTCGATGTACATCGGCGACGGCGGCGACGTCGTCACCTTCTCCGGCGGCGTCGTGCAGCCAAGGGGCCCGGGCCTGTGGATGGACCCGGGTCCGCTCGGCACCCTCGGGGTCGGCGTGCCCTTCGCCATGGCGGCGAAACTCGCGCGGCCTGACCGCGAGGTGGTCTGCCTGTTCGGCGATGGCGCCTTCAGCCTCACTGGCTGGGACTTCGAGACGATGGTTCGCTTCGACCTCCCGTTCATCGGCGTTGTCGGCAACAACTCGTACATGAACCAGATCCGCTACGGCCAGATCCAGAAATACGGTGAGGAGCGCGGCGACGTCGGGAACAAGCTCGGCGACGTGAAGTACGACCTGTTCGCCAAGATGCTCGGCGGCTATGGGGAGGAGGTCCGCGAGCCCAAGGAGATCCGTCCCGCCCTCGAGCGGGCCCGCGAGTCGGGCAAGCCCTCGCTGATCAACGTGTGGATCGACCAGAACGTGTTTGCGCCCGGCACGATGAACCAGACGATGTACAAGTAGGGGAGGAGGCGGGAATGAGAAAAGCCCTCGAGGGAGTCCGCGTCGTGGACATGACCCACGTCCAGGCCGGGCCGGTGTGCACGCAGCTGCTGGCCTGGATGGGCGCGGACGTGATCAAGATCGAGCGGCCGGGCGGCGGGGACGTCACCCGGAGTCAGCTGCGCGACCTGCCGGACGTCGACAGCCTCTACTTCACGATGCTGAACGGCAACAAGCGCAGCCTGACGCTGAACATGAAGGCAGACGAGGGCAAGGAGGTCTTCTCCCAGCTGCTGGAGCGCAGTGACATCGTGGTCGAGAACTTCGGCCCCGGGGTCATGGATCGGATGGGCTACACCTGGGAGCGCATCCAGGAGATCAACCCGCAGATCATCTACGCCTC
>JBBPIR010000021.1 GCA_038040195.1 Chloroflexota bacterium
GTCCATCGCCTCGGGGACGCCATCGGAGTAGAGGTACAGGCGGTCTCCCGCCCCCAGGCGGACCGACCGCTCCTCGTAGGCGTCGTCGGCCAGGCCGATCGGGAACCCCTGGCTCTCCAAAATCACCGGATCGGCGCCGGAGGGCAGATGCACCGGGCCGGGGTGCCCGGCGGAGACGTAGCGGAACTCCCCGGTCGCAGCGTTCAGGATCCCGTAGACCATCGTAGCGAACTGCCCGGTCACCGAGTCGAATGGGAAGAGCCGGTTCAGGCGGGCGGCGACCTCAGCGGGCGGCGTGATGTCGAACCGATCCCCAACGTCTCCATCCCGGATCAGAATCGAGGACGGCTCCGACGGCGGCGAGAGGAGACGGCTCAGCGTCACCGACAGTAGGGCCGACGCGACGCCATGGCCGCTGACGTCCAGGATGTAAAGCCCGACCTTGCCATCGCCGAGTGGGATGACGTTCAGGCCATCGCCGGCCAGTTCGTCGCAGGGCCGGTAGATCCAGGCGAAGTCCGTGCCCGGGACACGAGGTACCTCGCGGGGTAGGAACGTCTCCTGGATCTTTGCCGCCGCCTTCAGGTCGCGGGACATCCGGCCGTTGGCCTTCGCCAGTCGCGCGTTGGTCTCCTCCAACTCGATTTGCAGGCGGCGGAGCTTCAGGTGCGTTTCGACGCGGGCGTGCAATTCTTCCATCTGAAACGGCTTGGTGAGGTAATCCACCCCGCCGATGGCAAAGGCCTTCACCTTGTCCAGCTGCTCGGTGAGAGCGCTGATGAAGATGACGGGAATCCCCTTGAGCTTGTCGTCGGCTTTGAGGTGTTCGCACACCTCGTAGCCGTTCATCTCCGGCATATTGATGTCCAGCAGGATCAAGTCCGGGGGATCGCGTCGCGCCGCCAGCAGCGCCAGCTTGCCGCTGGGAACGGGGCGGACTTTATACCCGCGGTCCTTGAGCATGCCGGCCAGCACCTGGAGATTGGCGGGGGTGTCGTCCACGACCAGGATGCTGGCGGGTTGCCCAGCACCACTTTCAGGCTTCTCCGGATTCAATGGAGGACCCTGTGCCCAATAAATCAAGAAGCTTCTGGTATTGGAAGCCTTCGGCCAGGCGGCGCAGCCCCTGAGCCATGCGGGGATCGCGGGCTTCAACCTCCTGGATCTTTGCCAGCAGCTGGTCCAGATCCGCCGTGATGACGGCTTCACGCATCGGGTGGATGAGGTCTTGCGGCCAGCCCGCCAGGGACTCGGGTGTGAGCTCGGCCGCTTCCTCCTGGGCCGCGGCTGCGGGCTCCTCGGCGTAAACGTACTCTACCCCCAGGTGGGCGTGAATCTTCTGGAACAGCTCCGCTTCCTGGATTGGCTTGGCGATAAAATCGTCGGCGCCGATCCCGAGCAGCGCCTGGCGGTTTTCGTCCATCGCACTGGCAGTCACAGCGATAATCTTGGGGTCCTCGCCGCCGGCCATGGCCCGGATCCGGCGGATCGCCTCATGGCCGTCCATCACCGGCATGCGGAAATCCATCAGGATCAGATGGGGCCGCCATTCCTCAAACTCCTGGACGGCTTCCGCTCCGTTGGTCGCCAGCCGGATCTCGAAACCGACGGGGGCTAGAAGCTGCGCCAGTAGCTGGCGGTTATCCTCGATGTCGTCGGCAATCAGCACCCGGCACGTCGCCTGCCCGGGCTGGAGCCTCAGGACATGCCGGGGCTTGTCTTTCCCTTGAACCGCCTGGGCCTCCCCCTCCTTCAAAGGCAGGTGAATGACGAACACGCTGCCTTTGCCAACCTCGCTGTTTACCGTGATGGCTCCGCCCATCAGGCGAACAAACTCCCGGCTGATGGCCAAGCCCAGCCCCGTACCGGTCCCCGCCTGTTGCCCGGTCTTGGTCTGCTCGAAATGCCGGAACAACTTGTCTTGGTCGTCTGGCGAAATGCCCGGGCCCGTGTCCTCGATTTCGACCCGGAGAAAAGGTCCCGTCGCGCCCTCGCGGTCCGCGCGCACGCGCAAGCCGATGCCGCCCTGCTCGGTAAACTTGACGGCGTTGCCCAGCACGTTAATGAAGACCTGACGCAGCTTGTTGATATCGGTCACGATGTATTGGGGGACATCGCCGATCATCTCCACCGAGAACGATAACTTTTTCTCATCCGTGCGGACGCGGAACATCATCTCCAGGTCTTTGAGCAGGACGGGCAGGTCGAACGTGGAGGGGTTCAGGGTCGTGCGGCCCGCTTCGATCTTGGACATCTCCAGGATGTCGTTGATCAGGGCCAGTAGATGCTCGCCGCTACGATTGATGGTTCCCAGGTACTCGCATTGTCGGGGGGTGAGGTCCTGGTCGCGGAGCATGAGCTGGGAGAACCCGAGGATGGCGTTCATGGGGGTGCGGATTTCGTGCGACATGTTGGCCAGGAAGACGCTCTTGGCGCGGTTGGCTTGCTGCAACGATTGCTCGTAGCGTTTGCG
>JBBPIR010000022.1 GCA_038040195.1 Chloroflexota bacterium
GAGGGGACGTACATCGAGAACTGCAACTGCGATGTCGTGTGCCCTTGTGGTGCCAGCGGGTTCGCAGCGCCCGCAGACTATGACCGCTGCACCGCAGTGCTGGCGTGGCACATCGACTCCGGCCACGTCGAGGAAACCGACGTAGGCGACCGGAGCGTGGTCCTGCTGCTCGACGCTCCGAAGCAGATGTCGGAGGGCAACTGGCGGGTCGGGGTGTTCATGGACGACCGAGCCAACGCGGAGCAGACCGAGAAGCTCGGAGCCATCTACTCGGGGCAGATGGGTGGTCCCATGGCCAACCTCGCTCCGCTCATCGGCGAGAACCTCGGCATGGAGGTGGCATCCATCGAGCACGTCGACGAGGGTCGCCGCCACCGGGTCACAGTTGGCCACGCCGTGGAGGTAGACATCGAGGATGTCGTGTCGCCCTTCGACCCCGAAGGGCCGCTGCCAAAGCTCACCGAGACCAAGCACCCGGCTAACTCGGACCTGACTCCGGCCAACACCCTCTCTGCCCGGATTCAGGGCTTCGGAATCGAGTACTCCGCAGATGGCCAGAGCGGATTCTCGACGCCGTTCTCCTGGTCTGGCTGATCACGTCAGCCGTATGCGAAGCGTGAGGACGGCGCGTTCCCGGCTTTTGGGGCGTCGGTCGACCGGACCGGCGTCGCCCTTCGTCGCAGCGCTCACGGCGGCATCCGGAGCGTGGGTGGCGTTCGACATGTCCGAGCGCGGGCGGGACGGCAGGTCCGCGGCGCGGTCGGTCGCGTCCACGACGCCTTGACTCTCACAGCTCGCCGGGGAGGCTGTTCCCTAAGCGACCGAGGAGGACAGCATGGCCTGGAAGATCGAGGGTCAGTACTTCGAGAACTGCTCGTGCGACGTGCCGTGCCCGTGCACCGTCTCCTTGGATCTAGGCGCGGATCGCGACCTCTGCAACGCCTTCCTCGTGTTCCAGGTCGAGTCGGGTGAGGTCGACGGCGTCGACGTCAGCGATCTGACCGTCGCTGCGATGATCGAGACCCCGAAGGTGATGAGTGAGGGCAACCGGCGTCTCGGCGTGCTGATCGACGACAAGGCATCCGACGAGCAAGCGGAGAAGCTGGGAGCGGTATTCGGCGGTCAGCTTGGCGGGCCGATGGAAGCGCTCGGGCCGCTGGTCAGCGAGCCACTCGGCATGGAGAAGGTGCCGATGGAGGTCTCGCATGAGAACGGCACCCACCGGATCAAGGTCGGCGACGACGGTGAGATGGAGGTGCAGGAGATCGTTTCCTTCGGCAAGGAGGACGGAAAGCCGGCGAGGTTAACCGGGATCTTCCACCCGGCGGGTGACGATTTGAAGATCGCCAAGGCGACCAAGTCGCGCGTCAGCGCGTTCGGCATTGACTTCGCCTTCGAGGGGGGCTCCGGCTTCGCCAATCCGTTCGCCTGGGCGGCATAGGGTTGGAGGCAGGCGGGCTTAGCGCCCACTCGGCACCGTCGCGCGTCGGCCGTGCTCAGGTCGGTTTGCTGGGCGCGCTACTCGTACTGGCGTTGCTGGCCTGGTTGGTCACCGACGACCGCATGGTTGGCATGGACTCGACGCCGGGGATGGACCTCGGAGGACTCGGCTTTTACGCCACGGTCTGGGTGACGATGATGGCGGCGATGATGTTTCCGTCGGTCGCTCCGACGGTGCTGATGTACGACCGCCTGCGGGCGGGGCATCTGGCTCGCGGGAAGGGGGCCGCAGCTGACGCGACTGGGCTGTTCGTCGCTGGTTACCTGCTGGTATGGACGGTCGCCGGCCTCGCCGCATACGGGTTGGTCGAGCTGGTCCGTGCAATCGACCCCGGGTTCCTGGCCTGGGACGAGGCCGGCCGCTATGTCACCGGCGGGGTGATCGTTGCCGCGGCCGTGTACCAGGTGACCCCGCTCAAGCAGGCCTGCCTCATCAAGTGCCGCAGCCCGATGATGTTCCTCGCCGAGCGCTGGCGCCACGGCCGGCTCGGCGCGCTGGAACTCGGTACGAGACACGGCGCTTGGTGCCTCGGCTGCTGCTGGGCGCTGATGGCAGCGTTGTTCGCGGTCGGCGTCATGAGCCTCGGTTGGATGGCGCTGATCGCGGCGTTCATCGCCGGCGAGAAGCTGCTGCCATGGCCGGCCGCGGCACGCCGTACCGTGGCGGTACTGTTGCTGGCGCTCGGGCTCGGCGTCGCGTTCTTCCCCTCCGAGGTCCCGGGCTTCTCTGAGCCCAGCGGGGAGATGCACGACGGCGTGGGCGGGCACGGCAGCGGCATGAAGATGATGCCCTAGGCCCGCCGCGCCAGGCCGGAGACCGAGCACCGCCGCATCGGTTGCGGAGT
>JBBPIR010000023.1 GCA_038040195.1 Chloroflexota bacterium
CCTGCCCAGGTGGCGGAATTGGTATACGCGTACGTTTGAGGGGCGTATGAGGCAACTCATCCGGGTTCAAGTCCCGGCCTGGGCACCAACCCGCCGAATCGCTTTGAGCGTAGTTTTCGCGTAGGCTGCCGCGCGGGCGGTTAGCTCAGCTGGTCAGAGCACCTCGTTTACACCGAGGGGGTCGGGGGTTCGAGCCCCTCACCGCCCACCATAACTCGCGAGTACCATGCGGGTCATCACACTCACCTGAGGAGACCTGGTCCTGATGGACGCCCTTCCCTGGATCCTGCTGATCGTCGTCGCGGTCGTCGTCATCGGCGGCATCGTCATTTACAACGGCCTGGTACGGCTCCGCAACCAGGTCGACGAGGCCTGGAATCAGATCAGCGTGCAGCTCAAGCGCCGGCACGACCTGATCCCGAACCTCGTGAACGCGGTAAAGGGTTACATGGAGTTCGAGCAGGAGACCCTGACCCGGGTCACCGAGGCCCGCAATGCGGCCGTCAGCGCAGCGGGGCAGGGCGCGGCCGCCGCCGGCGGCGCCGAGAACTTCCTGACCGGCGCCCTGCGCCAGCTGTTCGCGCTGGTCGAGAACTACCCCGACCTCAAGGCCAACCAGAACGTCATGCAGCTCCAGGAGGAGCTGACCACGACCGAGAACCAGATCGGCTTCGCTCGCCAGCATTACAACGCCACGGTGCGGGAGCTGAACACGTCGATCCAGACTTTCCCCAACGTCCTGTTCGCCGGGGCCCTCGGGTTCAGCGAGCGCGACTACTTCCAGATCGAGGAGACCGATACCGCGGTGCCCGAGGTGAACCTCCGGAGCTGACCCGCGGCGCCGGGCGATCCGCGAAGGTGACCGGCTCCGCCCCGACGTTCTACGCCCAGATCGCCGCCAACCGGCGCGCGAGCTGGGTCCTCATGCTGGTGGTGACCCTGCTCCTGGTGGCGCTCGCCGGGAGCGCGGGGTACGCGCTGGGATACGAGTGGTTCGGGATCCCGTTTGCCCTCGTCCTCGCCGTGCTCCTGGGCAGCGGGTCGTACTTTGCCGGTGACCGGCTGGTGCTGGCTGCCAGTGACGCGCGCGAGATTGACCGCGCCAACCCACCCGACACGGTCCGGCAGCTAATGAACGTGGTCGAGGAGATGCGGCTGGCGAGCGGGCTGCCCATGCCGCGCGTCTACGTCATCCCGGACACCGCGCCCAATGCCTTCGCCACCGGACGCGACCCCAAGCACGCGTCGTTGGCGGTCACGGCCGGCCTGTTGGAGAAGTTGGACCGGGAGGAGCTGCAGGGCGTCATCGCCCACGAGTTCAGCCACGTTCGAAACTTCGACATCCGCTTCATGCTCCTGATCGGGGTCATGGTCGGGTCGATCGCCCTGATCGCCGACTGGTTCCTCCGCATCTCGTTCTGGGGCGGATTTCGCGGCGGGCGCGGGGGAGGGCGCGACCGAGACGGGGTGGGCGGGATCCTGGTCCTGGTCGCGATCCTGGCCCTGGTGCTGTCAGTCGTGAGCCCGATCATCGCGCGCCTGGTCATGCTGGCTGCCAGCCGGCGTCGGGAAGGGTTGGCCGATGTCAGCGCGGTCGAGCTGACCCGCAACCCAATGGGCCTGGCCCAGGCCCTGCGCAAGATCGCCGACGACCCGGAGGCGCTGGAGGTCGCCAACAAGGCCACCCAGCACCTGTACATCGTGAACCCGATCAAGACGACCGAGGAACGTTCGCGCTCGATGTGGGACACGCACCCGCCGATTGCCGAGCGAATTACCGTCCTGGAGCAGCTCGCCGGCGCCAGCGCCGCGCCTTCGGCGACGACCTCCGGATGAACCGTGAGTTGACCCGCGGCGAAGCCGATCGGTATCCTGATGCGGCGCCCGACGCGCAGACCGGGAGGCGGCAGCCTCAGCTGACGACCCGGGCCGAGGTAGCTCAGGTGGTAGAGCACAGGGCTGAAAACCGGGTGTCGCGGGTCCGATTCCGGCCCCCGCCGCTCGCCGTTCGGAACGATGACTGATCGAGAGTTGAACGCAACGGCGTTGTTCGCCTCGGCCGGGATGGCCGTGGTCTACCTGGCCAGTCTGAGCATCGTCTTCGCGCAGGAGGCTGAAAGGCCTAACACGCTGCTGCTCGCGGTCTTCGCACCCTCGGTACTCGCCGGACTCTTGATTCGGCGCTACTGGGCGATCGGGCTGGCGGTGGGCGTCGTTGCCGTCTTCTTCGTGTGGTTCAGCCTCGTCGAGGAAGACGCTCCAC
>JBBPIR010000024.1 GCA_038040195.1 Chloroflexota bacterium
CCAGTTGGTCGCCATGTAGCCGCCGGGACAGCGCGGGAAGCCGGCCGCGATGAGACCGGCTACCACGCGAGCGGCCAGCGCGTCGAAGTAGGCGCGCGAGTTCTCCGTGTCCTCCAGATAGGCGAGCGCGTTGTCCTGGTCGCTCAGGAGCACCTGCTCCATCCGCCCGCCCGAGCCGAGCGTCAGCCACGCGTACGGGCACGGCGGCGTGCCGAGCGCACCTTCGGCCCGCCGCAGCAGCCGCACGGTCAGCGCGTCGTTGAGCGTCGCGATGACGCGTGCGATCTGCAGTACGTCGAGCCCGCCCTTGAGCAGCGCCTCGGCCACCGCCGCCACCTCGCCCGCGTAGCCGGCGAGGGCGTCGGTGGCGCTGTCGAGCGCCTCGATCCGCCGCAGCAGCGCGAGCGGGCTCGTCGCCTGGTGGCGGAGCAAGTCGGTGTCGGTCACCACCCCGGCAATCCGGCCGCCGCGCGTCAGCGGCAGGTGGTGGAAACCCTGCTCGAGCCGCCAGAGCAGCGCTCCGAACACGGTGGTGTCGGCCGGCAGCGAGCGCAGCGGGCGGCTCATGACCGCGCGCACCGGGGTATCCGGGTCCAGGTCGGCGGCCAGGACGCGGCTGCGCAGATCGCGGTCGGTGACGATGCCGAGCGGCTCGCCGGCGATCAACACCGAGCTCACGCCGGCGTCGCGCATCGCCCTGGCGGTCTCGGCCACCGTCGCGTCCGGCTTCACGAACAGCGGCGGCCGGCTGATGAGCGCCTCCACCGGCGTGGCCAGGTCGCCGCCTACGCGTGTGCTCTCGAGGCCCGGCACGCCCTCAAGCGCCGCCTTCCGTCTCCCCGATCGATGCCATGGCGCCCGACATCGTCGCACGCCGCACCGGCCGATCCCGCGGGCGCCCGGAGCGCAGCACCCGCGGGCCGACGGGTGAGCCCCCGCCGGTGACTACTGCTCGGCCAGGGGCCTCTCGGCACCGAGGCCGGTCTCGGACCGGACATACAGCTCGTGGAAGCTGCGCTCCGTCTCGCGCTCCTTCGACAGCAGCGTCCCGACGACGCAGCCGATGAAGCCGAGCGGGATCGAGATCAGGCCGGGGTTGTTGAGGTCGTACCAGGTGAACGCGCCGGTGTCGGGGGCCCCGGGAGCGCCGCCCCACACGATCGGGCTGATGATGATGAGCCCGAGCGCGGAGACGACGCCGAACAGCACCCCCGTCACCGCGCCGGTCGTGTTGAAGCGGCGCCACGTGAGCGCGAGCAGCAGCGCCGGGAAGTTGGCGCTCGCCGCGATCGCGAAGGCGAGCCCGACCATGAACGAGACGTTCAGGGCCTCGCCGCCGATGATGGCGATCGCCATCGCGATGGCGCCGATGGTCAGGGCAGCGACCTTGGCGGCCAGGACCTCCTCGCGGTCGGAGTTGCGGCCCTTGCGGATGATGCTCGACCAGACGTCGTGCGCCACGGCGCTCGACGCGGAGAGCACGAGCCCGGCCACCACGGCGAGGATCGTCGCGAACGCGACGCCGGCGATGATCGCGAGGAACAGGTCGCCGCCCGTCGTTCCTGCGCCGCCCCCGAGGTTCTCGGCCAGGTTCGGCGCGGCGAGGTTGCCGCCCTTGCCGGCGGCCTCCACGCCCTCCTGGCCGAGGATCGCGCGAGCGCCGAAGCCGATGGTCGTGGTCAGCAGGTAGAAGAAGCCGATGATGAACATCGCGGTCACCACCGACGAGCGGGCCGCCTTGGCGTTCGGCACGGTGAAGAACCGCATCAGGATGTGCGGGAGCCCGGCCGTGCCGAGCACGAGCGCGAGGCCGAGCGACACGGTGTCGATCGGGTTCTTCAGGAAGGTGCCCGGCCCGAGCGAGAACGTGCTGTCCTTGGCCTTGCCCGCCGTCTCGGCTTGGTTGAACAGCTCGATCGGGTTGAAGCCGACCTTGTTGAGCACGAAGACCGACATGACCACGATGCCGGCCATCAGCATCACGGCCTTGATGATCTGCACCCAGGTCGTGGCGAGCATGCCGCCGAAGACGACGTAGCAGAGCATGAACGTGCCGGTGATCAGCACGGAGAGCGTGAAGTCGATGCCGACCAGCTTCTCGACCAGCACGCCGGCGCCCACCATCTGGGCGATCAGGTAGAAGGCCGCGACGTTGAGGGTGCCCAGGGCAGC
>JBBPIR010000025.1 GCA_038040195.1 Chloroflexota bacterium
AGAATCAGGATCACGGGGAACCTCTCGCACCTTAGGGGTACGGGACAGGGAAGCCAGCAGTCGGGACACAGTTGGCCACTCGGTGGGCATTGGCGAACCCTCTGGCGGAGTCCCACACCCCCACCACCATGTAGAAGGCACCCGTCCCACGTGGGCATTCGATCACATCCGCAGCGGCAACGTTCCTACCATCCCTCACGTCTGTCCCCGCTGGAAGTAAGATAATTACCGACTGCGTGAGGTTTACCACGGGGGTGGGACCACCGAAACTGACCTGCTGGCGATTGGTCTGCTTCAGGCATCCCATCGTGAGAACCGCAGCAGGTCCAGCGACAGGCTGGGGGCCCCTCCAAATGCTGACCGCCAGGTTGAAGTTGGGCAGGTTATAGGCCATGTCTCGCACCTCAGAGAGGGGCATCCTTGCCCAGGGTCCTTGGGGAATGTCTAGAACGGGACAACGTTGGTCTTACCGAATTGCCCACGGCGCCTCTGCGTGGCAAACCGTGACCGACCGATCGCGGAGAGGACACGGTTGTAAGTGATGGTGAAGGTGGGTGGGGTCGCGGGCGGTAGGTCTTCGATCCTGGCCCGAACTGTCGTCCCCAGGACGCCCGTACCGAATGGGGCAACGATGTCGGTGGCATTCCACAGGGTGAGGAACCCAAAAGCCAGACTGTTGAGGACAACGAGCCCTGGGGCAGTCAGTGATCCGTCCGCAGCTTTGAAGGCGTCATCCACGAACCCAGGGTAAACACGCCCGCGGAAATGCCGTCCAGCGAATGCGGTCTTGAAGCCCACGAGTCCTGAGACCTGTGTGGGGCAGAGGACCGCAGTCCCTGTGCCAACTCCATCCCGCGAGACACCCGCAGTTGCCGTCGGGAGTGGGATGGACACCTTCGACACGGCCACACCCCTGTACCGAGCGAGCGATGACATCCACGGCTTGTAGAGGGGTGCCATCACGATATCGATGGACTCCGCGACAGCGGCCGCAGTCGGTGGGTTTGCTCCTTCCGAAAGCGTTTGGACAAAGAAGTCATTCAGTGAGATCTGAGTTGGGGTGTAACAGCAGATCGTCACCTTCCAGTTGTCTCCGACGGCCATAGCATTACTCCATGTCAGAACGATAGTTGTTGGAACAATCTTCAGTATAGGTGATACCCCTACACCCTGTCAAGACCCCTCGCGAACGAGCACGCCCGCACATCGGGCATCAGCAAAGTGGAGGTAAGATAATCTTAGGTAGAAAACACTACAGCACTCTACCCTAGGTGAGACCACCTAGGGAACACAGCCTAGGGTCAGAACCCTATTCCATAGGGATCCGCAGCGAGTAGGTCGCTTCCCCGATTCCCTCTCCGCGACGTTCATGTAACATAGGCCCATGGAGCGACACAACCATGACCCCAGGTCACGGGGCTGTCCCAACCGGGGCAGACGAAAGCAGATGCTGGACTGGTGTCCGCACTGCTACACCAACGGGAGGGGACGCACCAACGTGCGGGGGCATTTCGGCTACGCCCCGAAGCCCACCCGGTACAAGCCGTGGGAGGATTGGATCATGAAGCGACCTGATGCGAAAGTGGCGGGGGGAAAGCTCGGTTCCCTGCCGGCAGTCGATGAGCAGTGGGTGAAGAGGTATCCCACCATCCTCGCGTACCTGTGCGATGAGACCTACGACGATGGTGGCGTTCGTGAAGTCTCCGCCCTGTCCATCTCGATCCGGGAGGGAGATTTCCTCCTGGCCCTGAACGACAAGGACCTGAAGCAGAGCGTCTACACACAGGCCCACAGCCTCACGGAAGGCCTCAAGCTGATGGAGGAGGCCCTGAAGGACGGGAAGGCACAGTGGAGGCCCTGGAAGGCGGGAAAACGGAAATAGGGCTTGACAGGGTAGGTGGTATATACCTATATTGAGTGTACGTCGCGGATAGGTAGACATCTATCAGCGTGAGGACCCTCCCAGAACTAAGCCGCTGGGAGGGTCTTTCTCATCCCGGCCGGGCTCAGACGCAGGTCGGTAGAATCAGGATCACGGGGAACCTCTCGCACCTTAGGGGTACGGGACAGGGAAGCC
>JBBPIR010000026.1 GCA_038040195.1 Chloroflexota bacterium
AACCGGAACAGGAGGTCCAACTGGACCGACCGGGCGGCCTGCAGGTTGCCCGGCTGCAGGTAGGCCACCGTGTTGTACTGCCGGTTCGCTCCGCCGCGCGCGTATTCGGTGCCGCGGCCTGCGTTGAGCAAATTCAGGATGTTGCTCGCGATCTCCACGTCGCGGGCCCCGCCCAGCTTGAACCGCTTGCTGAGCTTGATTCCCACCGTATGGGTGGCCACCAGCAGGACCTGCCCCTCCCCGCGGGTCGGGTAGACGAAGCGGATCCGCGTCCGGAGCGGATTCGACTGGACCGAGCCCGTCGAAGAGACCACCGTCGCGGGTCCGAAGACCGCGAGCTGCGGGTCGTTGGCCGGCAGTTGGTTGACGATCCACGAGCTCCACCCGCCCGAGACCACCGAGTAGCTGCCCCCAACGACGATCCCGGCCGGTGCGTGCCACGTCCCGTTGAACCGGTACGAGAACGGGTTCCACATCGGGGCGGTGGTGTTACCGGGGTAGCTGATGTGGTCGTTCGGGTCCCGCGTCCGCCAGAGCATCCTGTTGTTGGGGAACGCGTCGGGCTGGATGAAACGCGCCGGGTCGGTCGGGTTCCACGTGCCGCTATCATGCTGCCACTGGCGGTGGATCGCCGCCATCGCCTGGAAGTTGCGCGACAGGTTCTTGGCCACCGTAATCTGCAGCGCGTAGTAGTGCATCGCGCTCCAGGTATTGTTCGTCAACCTGTAGACGATGCCCTGGTTCGGATCGACCAGGCCGAAGCCGCCGAACGGCTGATTCGGACCGCTGGGATAGATCCCGTTGATATCCGTCTGCGCGAACATGTTGTGGACCTTGCGCGCGATTCCGGCCACATCCACGCTCATCTGCCCGGGGAACTGCCGCCGGTAGCCCACGATGTACTCGTCGATGATCGGCTGGCTCATGCCGGGATCGAACTGCAGACTGGAGACCGACGAGATCCGGGCCGGCGCGTCGAACACCGCCTCGAAGGTCCCATTGCCATCGAGATCGTAGGTGTCCCGGATGGCGGCCGCGTCGGCGCCGCCGAACGACGACACGCCATGCCGCCCGCCCTGCAATTGTTCGTGCACCCGCGCGAAGGTGCCACGCAGCACGTTCTTGGCGTCATCGGTCAGCAGATACGAGAAGCCCGCCCGCGGCCCCACTTCGGTGCTCGACTGCCGCGAGAAACCGCGCTGCGCGTCGTAGCGCCGCACGAGGTCCACCCGGACGCCCAGCGTCGCCGTCACCCGCGCGCCCGGCTTCCAGGTGTCCTGGACGTAGAAGCCGATGTCCTTGTCGCGCCCGGAGGCGGAGAGGAGGCTCAGGTCGCCCGTAATGTACTGCCGGTGGAACGGCACCGTCCCAGCGGCCGGGTCGTTCGGATTGACCAGGCGCTGTTCCTCGGTGATGAAGCCGTCGTTCAGGTACACGGTCTCCTGGTCGAAGTTGTTGGCCGGTAGCGCCAGGAAGCCGACCTCGAACTCGTGCGACCCGGCCAGGTTGTCCTTGTACCACGTGAGGTCGCCGCGCAGCATGGTCACCGACGAGTTGTCCAGGAGCATGCAGCCGAGGCAGCCGACCGACCGGTTGCCGCCGGTCGTCACGAGCAGGCCGGTCCCCGTGGCTCGGCCCTGCGCCACCGTGAAGGCCGGGTGTACGTCGATGCTCGGCCCCGGGATGACGCGCCCGTCGTAGCTATCGAGGCCGTTTCCCCCCTTGTTGTTGTAGCTGGCCGTGAAGGTCGTCGTGAACCTGGTCCCCCACGCCGACGTCAGCTTGGCCCCGTACAGCGCCCCACCGGTCGACAGGACTTCGTCAAATCTCGTCATCGTCTGCCCGACGTTGAGCATGTGCAGCCGGTCACCCTGATAGATCCCGGCCAGCGTGTGGTTGGTCCCCAGCCGCGCCGTCACCTTCGCATACGGCTGCTGACTCTTGAGCGAGGTATTCTCGAACGCTTCTCCAGGGTAGAGCGCTTTGAGGGCCGCAACCACGGCCGGAATGCGGCTCGGCGTCGTCTGGTTGTTCTGCCACCGGTACGCGCCAAAGATCCA
>JBBPIR010000027.1 GCA_038040195.1 Chloroflexota bacterium
GTTGGCGGCGGGCGCCGCCGTGCTGTTCGGGATCGGGCTCGGCGTGGTGGTCGCGTCGGCCTTCAGGCTGTACGTGATCGCCCCACGGCGGCTGGCGGAGGAAACGCGGCTGATCGCCAGCGCGAACCCGCGCCATCGGGTGACGGCGCGCCGCCCGGCGGAGCTGCGCCGGCTGGCCGCCGCGATCAACGAGCTCGCCGAGCGCCTGCAGGGCGCCGAGGAGGACGTCGCAGCGCAGATCGACGCTGCGCACGCCGATCTCGCACAGGAGCGCAACCGGCTGGCGGCGCTGATGGCGGAGCTGCGGCTGGCCGTGCTGGTCTGCAACCTCGACGGCCGGATCCTGCTCTACAACGACGCCGCCACACAGCTCCTGGACCCCGACGAGGGCACGTCGGGGCTGGTCGGGCTGGGGCGCTCGGTGTTCGGGATCCTCGATCGCTCGCTGCTGGCCCACGCGCTCGAGCGTCTGAGCTGTGGGGCGGCCGACAGCGCGGCGCCGAGCGTGCGCCTGACCGCAACGGCCGCCGGCGGCCAGCTCCTGCGCGTGGGGGTGGCGTCGGTCCGGGGCGCCGGCGAGGAGCTGACCGGCTTCGTGCTGAGCCTCGAGGACGTCACCCGGGCCGCCGAGCTCAGCGGCGACCGCGACGCGCTGCTGCAGTCGCTGACCGAGGGCACCCGCGCGTCGGTGGCGACCATCCGCGCGGCCGTGGAGAGCATGCTCGACTACCCCGAGCTGGTCGGGGCAGAGCGTGAGCGCTTCGAGGAGGTCATCCGCCACGAGGCGGTCGGATTGGGCGAGCTCGTCGAAGCGGCGGTGCGCGAGCACGCCGGCGACCTACGGGCTCAGTGGTCGCTCGAGGAGATGCTCGGGCGCGACCTGCTCGCCGCGCTGCGGCGCAGCCTCGAAGGCGGGCTCAGCGTGACGGCGACGGAGCCGCCCGACGACCTATGGCTGGAGGTCGACAGCTACGCGGTCGTCCAGGCAGCCGGTCACCTCGCCGGGCGCCTGCGAGCCGATGCGGGTGTCGAGCACCTGCGCCTGGAGCTGCGGCCGGTGGGCCGCCACGCACGGCTCGGCCTGGGCTGGGAGGGGCAGCCCCTGCGTGAGGAGACGCTGCGCGCCTGGGCGTCGGAGCCACTGCGGCGCGACGGCGGCGGGATCGCGCCGACGCTGCGCGACGTGGTCGAGGAGCACGGCGGCGAGCTGTGGTGCGAGCCCGACTCCGAGGCCGGCGGTGCATGGGTGCGACTGCTGCTGCCGCTCGCCGCTGTCACGCCCGGGGCGCGACCGACGCCGGCGACCCCGCGCGGCGAGACCGTCGAGCGGCGGCCGGAGTTCTACGACTTCGACCTCTTCCAGCCCGCCGAGGAGGCCGCGGGGTGGGACGATCGCCGGCTGGACGCGCTCGCATACACGGTGTTCGACACCGAGACGACAGGCCTGAGCCCGTCGGGAGGTGACGAGATCGTCTCGATCGGGGCTGTGCGGATCGTCAACGGTCGGCTGCTGCGCCGGGAGACCTTCGACCGGCTGGTGGACCCGCGGCGTTCGGTGTCGCCGGCGTCCGTGGCGGTGCACGGGATCACGCCCGAGCTGCTGCGCGGCCAGCCGACGATCGACGCCGTGCTGCCCGACTTTGCGCGCTTCGCGGAGGACACCGTCCTGGTCGGGCACAACGTCGGCTTCGACCTGCGGTTCATCGAGCTCAAGGAGGCACAGACCGGCGTCCGGCTCAGGCAGCCCGTGCTCGACACGCTGCTGCTCTCCGCCGTCGTGCACCCCGGTCACGAGGACCACTCGCTCGAGGCGATGGCGGCGCGGCTCGGCGTCAGCGTGATCGGGCGCCACACCGCGCTCGGTGACGCGATCCTCACCGGGGAGGTCTTCCTCGGGCAGCTCCGGCTGCTTTTCGCGCAGGGCATGACCACGCTCGGCGAGGCACGCGCCGCCGCCCAGAGGACCTACGCCGCGCGCAAGAGCGAGTCGCTGTACTCGCGCGC
>JBBPIR010000028.1 GCA_038040195.1 Chloroflexota bacterium
GGTGGCCACAGGGGCGTCGCACTGGGACATGCCGGCAGACTGCCTACGCTAGCCCGAAGTTCCGTGATCTCGCGCGGCCGGTAGTGCGTTGACCTGCTGCTTTCCACTCTTGGGTTCGGGTGTTACTGGCTACCGGAGTCGGAGAGGTACGGGTGTGTGGATCAGGTCGAAGGCGCGGTACTGGCTGGGGGTCGGCACGGCCAGGAGTTGGAAGGTCTGATCGTGGGGGGTGCCGGCGACGTGCATGTCGTTGCGGGTGAGGGTGGCGAGGTGGCCGAGCAGGTCACCGAAGCTGCGGGCGGGGAGCTCGTCGTCGGTCTGCTGGGTGGTGGCCTTGCGTTCGGCCGCCGCGGAGCGGCGGGCCGGGGCGACCGGGTCGGTGGGGATGGGCGGCGTCTGGTCGGTGAAGGTCAGCGGCGCCCAGGCGGTGCGGAGGTGCCAGACCAGGTAGGCGGCGAGCAGGCACAGGAAGACGTGGCCGCGGACCCGACGCTCGGTGTAGTGCCGGATCGGGCGGAGGTCGAGGTCGATGGTCTTCAGGCTGCGGAAGTCGCGTTCGACCCGGGCCAGGCTCTTGTAGGTGGCGACCACCCGCGCGGCGTCGGCCCGGTCGGCGGGGAGGCTGGTGCGCAGCACGTAGATGCCGTCCAGGGCGGTCTCGGCGGCGATCGAGGGCTCGTCCCGGGCGTAGCCGAAGCTGCCCGGGGCGATCGCCAGCACGAAGTGCTTGGCCATCCTGCGTTTCCCGTCGACCCGGCCGACCCGCCGTCCGATCGCGCCGGCGTCGACGAGCCGGCCGGCCCGCACCGCGGCCACGATCTTGTCCAGGTCGGTCTCGGTGGCGGCGAGCAGCTCGCGGCGTTTGCGGGCCCGCTCCTCGGCCAGCGCCGGGTTGCGGCAGGCGACCAGCCGCTCACCGGGGTAGTCCGGGTGGCTGATCTCGGCGAGGGTGGCCTGATCGAACAGGCTCAGCTGCAGCGGCCCGGTGTCGGCGGCCAGCGCGGCGACGGCGGGCGCACGCAGTGCGGTCACCCAGCCCAGCCCGCCGAGCTCCCGCAGCGCCACGATCCGGGCACTGGTGATCATCCCGCGGTCGCCGACCAGGGTGAGATCGGTCAGCCCGAACCGTTCCCGGACGGTGTCGACCGCGGCGCTGAACGCGGTCGGGTCGGCGGTGTTCCCAGGGAACACCTGCACCGCGACCGGCCGGCCGGCCGGGTCGGTGAGCAGCCCGTACTCGATCTGCGGGTACCCCTTCTTGCCGTCCCGGGAGTACCCGTGGGCGGCCAGTGGGCAGCACCGGCCGGTCACCCACGAACTGGACAGGTCATACAGCGCGGTCCGGGCGGGGTTCGCCGCCGCGGCCAGGTGCCGGCCGGCCAGCGCCGCCTCGACCTCGCCCTGCCGGTCAACCAGCCAGTCCAGCGCGGCGTAGACCTCGTCGGTGCCGGCGTCGGCCACCCCGAGGTCGAGCGCCAGCGTGGTGTCGGCCCACCACCGGGTGGTGGCCAGCTTCGACGCCGGGCGCACCACCCGGGCCACCACCAACGCCAGCGCCAGGTCCCGCAGCCGGCCGGGCGGACCCAGCAGCTCGGGCAGCCGCAGCGCCCGGGCCTGCGCGTGCACCGCCGCGACATGCCCGTGCGGCACCGAGCGGGTCACCGTCAGATCCGCACCGGCGACCAGCAGCTCCTTGCCGGCCAGGCAGGCCCGGACCGCGTCGATCGCCGGGCCGGGCAGCGGTGACAGGTTCGCCAGCGTCTCGTGCTTGACCTTCCCGCCGTCCCGGAAGGTGCGCCGCAGCAGATGCGACACGTACTCCCGGTCCTCCCCGGACTTCGTCCGGTACCGGTTCCTGACTTTGGCTACGTGCATCGCCCCGGAACGCTGCCCCATCCCACGAATGTATAGCTGAACGACGAGGGTACGCCGGCACGACACGCGCTTTCACTGGCTACAGATTGAGTCGATGAAACACCGTC
>JBBPIR010000029.1 GCA_038040195.1 Chloroflexota bacterium
CCTGTAGGGCGCGGAAACTCTGATTCGCGCGTGGGTCGGGCGGTCCGTACGATCGGCGGGTGGTTTTCTTTCTCGTGCATTTGGCTGCGCGGTGCCTGCTTCGGGTTATTGGCGGGAGTTCGTCTGTTGCTGCGCTGGAGGTGGAGAACGCGGTGCTTCGTCACCAGCTGGCGGTGCTGCGTCGGACGGTCAAGCGGCCGCCGTTGCGACGGAGGGACCGAGTGCTGCTCACCGCTGCCAGCAGCCTGCTGCCGAGGGATCGTTGGTCTGTGTTCGTGGTCAGGCCGCAGACGCTGGTTCGCTGGCACCGCGAGCTCGTCGCGAGGAAGTGGACGTACCGGCGCCGCTCTCCGGGTCGGCCGCCGATCGATCCTGAGCTCCGAGAGTTGGTGGTGCGCCTGGCAAGGGAGAGTCCCAGCTGGGGCTGCGTGCGGATCCAGGGCGAGCTGCGCAAGCTCGGCATCCGGGTGGGCGCGACCACGATCAGGACGATCCTGAGGCGTGCCGGTCTCGGTCCGGCCCCACGCCGGGATGGACCGTCGTGGAGCGAGTTCCTGCGAGCGCAGACGCAAGGAATGTTGGCCTGCGATTTCTTTACCGTGGAGACGGCGTGGCTGCGCACGCTGTACGTGTTGTTCTTCATTGAGCTGGGGTCGCGGCGTGTTCACCTCGCTGGAGTCACCGCAAACCCCGACTGCGCCTGGGTTGCCCAGCAGGGCCGCAACCTGGCGGTCGAGGAGCGGCTGGAGAACGTGCGCTTCCTGGTGCACGATCGGGACGCCAAGTTCTCGGGCCCTTTCGATCAGCTCATGCGCTGCGAGGGCGTGAAAGTGATCAAGACGCCGTTCCGGGCGCCGAAGGCGAACGCGGTCGCGGAGCGCTGGGTACGCACCGTTCGAAACGAATGTCTGGATCACGTGCTGGTGTTCGGCCGCCGCCATCTCGAGCACGTCCTTCGCGACTACGCGGCCCACTACAACGCCGAGCGCCCGCACCGCTCGCTGGAGCTTGCCGCTCCCGCCGGCTCACCCCAGATGCGGGCCTCGCCTCCCAGTTCGGAGATCCGCCGCCGAGACGTACTGGGCGGGCTGATCCACGAGTACTACGCTGCGGCCGCATGACCGGGCGAGATCGGGGCGTCGCGGCTGTCTTCGTCGTAGCGCGGAACCCAGAGGCCGACAGCAAGCTGCCCTACCTGCTGCGGCTCCCGCTCGAGGGCGGGCTGGTGCTCAAAGCACGGGAGCCGTGGCCGACGACCGCGCGCGTGTACTGCCACCGCTTCGAGGGCGCCTGGCCTAAAGAAGCCGAGACCGTCGAGGAGACCGCTGTCCTTTTGTGCCGCCGGCGGGGAGCGGCGATCGACCTGCTGCTCGATCGTCCCCGGCTGGCCCGCTCCCAGTTCGTCCTCACGCACGTAAAGGGCCGCGAGGCGATTTTCTGGCAGACCCAGAAGACCGCCCGCACCGCCAACCCGGGCGGCAGGATCCCCCGCCGGCGCATCCTCACCGACCCGGTCACGATCGCCACCGACACCAGGGAGCGCTACCCGTACCGCTTCGCCCAGCGGAACGTCGAGACGATTCGGGTTGCCCTCCCCGCAGGGGACTACGCGGTACAGGCAGCAGACGGAACCCTGCTCGCCGCGGTCGAGCGCAAGAGCCTCGAGAACCTCGCCGCCACACTCTCCGACGGAACACTCGCCTTCCAAATACAGCGGCTTGCGGAACTCCCCCTCGCCGCCGTCGTGGTCGAGGGCAGATACTCGGCGCTGTACAAGCTCGAGCACGTAAACGGCAGCTGGCTGGCCGACCAGCTGGCCCGGCTCGAGGTGCGCTACCCCGAAGTCCACCTGGTGTTCGCCGACTCCCGCCGCTTCGCCGAGGAATGGACCTACCGCTTCCTCTCCACAGCGCTCG
>JBBPIR010000030.1 GCA_038040195.1 Chloroflexota bacterium
CTAACCATGCGCTGCAGCGCCTATGAGGGTTGTCAAGAACGACTGAGATGTCCGGCCGGTTTTCTTTTTGAGGCATTTAAGGGTTGGTCCGGCGTAGCGTAGCGTCAGCGGAGCGGAGTCCGGCGCGAAGCGGTTCGGCACGCGCCATCGACCTCATCGTCCCCTCGCCATTGCGCGCAAGTCCGGGATTCCCTTCCTAAAAGCTTCTTCTTCTTTTTTCCTTTCCCTCTTTTCTGGAGGTGTTCTTCCTGGAGTCCATCGCGTGAGTCTGGCCGACCGGTGTCGCCGCTTTTTCTTGTGCCGGACTATGTCGTCCTACACCAGCTCCTATCCGGACAGGTGCGGATAAACGCACCGCCCAATTTGTCTTTCTTGTATGACTGCGGCGACCGGGGACTCCGCCCCATCTAACCCACGGGTCAGGCTTGCGCCTGCCAGCTGCAGCTACGGACAGGAGTCGCCCGGTCGCAAAGGATTTCACGCGCTGTTCTCTGGAAGTTGCCAATGGCAAAGTTTGGTTTCGGGTTGAGGATGGATTGGTTGAGAGTTATGCGGCGATCCAGCCCAGGTCGACGAAGGTGGCCCGGCCGGTGCGCCAGCGCCACAGGTCAATGGCCAGCAGGCGGGCCAGCGCGATGACGGTCTTCTTGCGCATGGAACTGCCGTCGGCCAGTTTGACTTTCATGCGTTGGGCGGCTTTCCAATCGGGTTGCCAGCGCAGGAAACGCCACACGGCTTCCACCAATAGGGCGCGGACGCGGCCGTTGCCCATGCGATCGATGGAGCCGACGAGGCGTTTGCCTCCCGAACTGTGTTCACCGGGACAACAGCCGGTGTAGCTGCCGATTTGTTTGCGGTTGTGAAAGCGGCGCCAGTCGCAGACCTCGTTGTCCACGGTGACCAAGCTCAGCTGGCCCAGCCCTTTGGGAAGGATCTGTCCCTTGAGCCGGGCTTTGAGTTCGGCCAGCAGTTCCTTGAGTTGAATCTCCAGGGCCAGGATGAGTTGGCGCAACTTCTCCAGCACGCCCAGCACCCAGGGGTCCAGCAGGGCCAGCTTCTTCCAGTTCCGAGGGCCCCACCAATGGGACGGGAGTTGGACGTGACAATACTCGGCGACCTGGCCATGGCCGCGATTGGCCAGGCAACGGATTTGGCGGGCCAGGAATTGGCGGCGGCGACTGGTTTCGCGCCGGCGCTGCTCGGCTTGAGTCGGGATGCGGATGGGCCAGAGTTCGTCGGCGTTGCCGTCCAGCCAGCGGGACAGGCGCAGGCACAAGGCGCGGGCATCGAGCTTGTCGGTCTTGCGCCGGCCATTGAGGGCGATGGGAGTGATGAGGAAGGATTGGGCGCCGGCGGCGACGAGTTGGCGGTGGAGCACGAAGCCAAAGCCGCAGGATTCCTGCACGCAGAAGACCTGGAGTCCCTCGGCGACACATTTTTCCACGTAGGCCACGAGTTGAGCCGGGGTGAACTTGCGAGGGGCCTGGGGCGAGGCATGGGCGCGCCGGGCCACAGCCATGATGAACAACAGATGCACGTCCAGGCCGAGCTGGAGGATGGGTTTGGTGGGGTCGATCACGGGCGAGGGCAGGGGCTGGCGCGGGGGCAGGACGGCGGCGGGTTTGAGCGCCGGCGGGACAGGCGGGACGGCGGCGGCGTTGTTCGTCGTCGGGCGATTCTTTGGCTTGCCGGGATCGGAGGTGGTGGTTAGAGTTTGGAGTGTCATGGTGGGTTTGAGTATGTATGTTTTTATCATCGACATCAGCGTGGCCCCTGTCGGGCT
>JBBPIR010000031.1 GCA_038040195.1 Chloroflexota bacterium
GCGGTGAACCGCAACAAGCGCAGCATCGCGCTCAACCTCAAGGACGACCGCCACCGGCAGGCCTTCCACCGGCTGGCCGGCACGGCGGACGTCCTCGTCGAGAACTTCCGCCCCGGGGTCTGCGCCAGGCTCGGCATCGACTACGAGACGCTCTCGGAGGCCAACCCGGGGCTCATCTACGCCAGCATCTCCGGCTTCGGGCAGACCGGGCCCTCGGCGATGCGCGCCGGCTACGACCTGATCGCGCAGGGGATGTCGGGCGTCATGAGCGTGACGGGCGAGGCGGGGGGCGAGCCCGTGAAGTGCGGCATCCCGATCAGCGACCTGTCCTCCGGGCTGTTCTGCGCCTTCGCGATCCTCACCGCCTACGTCTCGCGGCAGGAGACCGGGCGCGGTCAGTACATCGACACCTCGCTGTTCGAGGGCGCGCTGGCGCTGTCGATCTGGGAGACGGCGGAGCTGTGGGCGACCGGCCGGGTGCCGCAGCCGCTCGGCTCCGCCCACCGCCTCACGGCCCCCTACCAGGCCCTGCGGACCCGCGACGGCCACGTGACGGTCGGGGGCAACACCCAGCGCCTGTGGGCCCGGCTGTGTGCCGCCATCGGCCGGGACGACCTCGTCGAGGACGAGCGCTTCGCCACCAACGACGCGCGCATGGCCAACCGCCCGGCGCTCGAGGCGGAGCTCGAAGCCGTGCTCAAGCAGCGCACCACCGGCGAGTGGCTCGAGGTGCTCCTCGAGGCCGGGGTGCCCGTGGGGCCGATCTACGACTACCGGCAGGTCTTCGAGGACCCGCACACGCACGCGCGCGAGATGATGGTGGAGATGGAGCACCCGGTGGAGGGCACGGTTCGGGGGCTCGGGATCCCGTTCAAGCTGAGCGAGACGCCGGGCCAGATCCGCCGCGCCGCGCCGCTGCTCGGCGAGCACACCGAAGAGATCCTGAGCGAGCTCGGCTGCTCGATATGACCGACGCCGACCTGCTCTACGAGCGCCGCGGGCCCACGGCCGTGATCACCTTCAACCGGCCGCAGGCGCGCAACGCCATGACGTTCCCGATGTACGACGACCTCCAGCGGCGATGCGAGGAGGCCGACGAGGACGACGGCGTGCGGGTGCTCGTCCTCCGGGGCGCGGGAGGCAGGGCCTTTGTGGCCGGCACCGACATCCGCCAGTTCCGGGAGTTCCGGACCCCGAGCGACGGGGTCGCCTACGAGGAGAGGATCGATCGCATCGTCGGCCGCGTCGAGCTCGTCGGCAAGCCCACGATCGCGCTCGTCGAGGGCTACGCGGTGGGAGCCGGGCTTGCCATCGCCGCCGCCTGCGACCTGCGCGTCTGCACCCCCGACGCCCAGTTCGGCATGCCCATCGCTCGCACGCTGGGCAACTGCCTGTCGATGGAGAACTACGCCCGGCTCGTGTCGCTCATCGGCCCCGCCCGGACCAAGGAGCTCATCTTCACCGCGAGGATGGCCTCCGCCCAGGAGGCGCTGGACGCCGGGCTGGCCACGGAGATGGTGCCGGCGGCCGAGATCGAGGATCGCGTTGCCGAGCTCTCCGAGCTCCTCGCCCGCCACGCCCCGATCACCCTGAGGGCGACCAAGGAGGCGATCCGCCGCATCCGCGAAGCCGGTCTCCCCAGCGGCGAGGACCTGATCCTCGAGGCGTACGGGAGCG
>JBBPIR010000032.1 GCA_038040195.1 Chloroflexota bacterium
CGCGCCAGGGCCTCGCGATCGAGTTTGCCGTGAGGCGTCAGCGGGAGGGCGTCGAGGACGTGGAGCGTCGCCGGCACCATGTATTCCGGCAGCCGCTCGCGCAGCTGCGCCCGCACCGTGGCCGCCGCCAGCCCCACGCCCGTGACATAGCCGGTCAGCCGCTGTGTCGCGCCGGCGCCGCGCACCCCCACCGCCGCAGCCCGCACCCCGGGCAGCGCCGCGAGCTGCGCTTCCACCTCCCCCACTTCGATCCGATACCCCCGCAGTTGCACCTGCTGATCCGTCCGCCCCACATACCGCAGCCGCCCGTCGCGCCCCCACCGCACCAGGTCCCCCGTCCGATACAGTCGCTGGCCGCTCGCCCCGCTCACCTCGTCCGGCACAAAGCGCGCGGCGGTCTCGGCCGCCTGCCCCACATACCCCCGCGCGACGCCCGCCCCCCCCAGATACAGCTCCCCCACCACGCCCACCCCCACCGGCATCCCCGCCGCGTCGAGCACATACGCCTGCACGTTCGCGATCGGCCTGCCGATATCGGGCGTCTCCGCTCCCGCCGCCGCCACCCGGCCCCACGTCCCCACCACCGTCGCTTCCGTCGGCCCGTAGTGATTCCACACCCGGTCAGCCAGCGCGCCCCGCGGCCGCGTCCGCAACCGGTCCCCACCCGTCAACACCGCCCGCACCCCCGCCCACCGCTCCGGCTCCTCGAACACCGCCTCGGCCACCGGCGTCGGCAGAAAACAGTGCGTCACCCCTTCCCGCGCCACCCACGCCGCCAGCGCCGCCGGGTCTCCCCGCACCTCCTCCGCCGCCACCACCACGCGGGCCCCCGCCGCCAGATACGGCCAGATCTCCCAGCCCGCCGCATCGAACCCCGCACTCGCCACTTGCGACGCCCGGTCCCCCGGCCCGATCCCATACGCCGCGTGATGCCACCCCACCAGGTTCCGCAGCCCCCGATGCTCCACCCCCACCCCTTTGGGCTCCCCCGTCGACCCCGACGTGAACATCACATACGCTAACTGCTCCGGCGCCACCCCAATCCCCAGGTCCGCCCCGTCTTCCTCCCCCCACCCGCCCGGCTCGTGTTCCTCCTCGATCCACACCTCCCGCCACGGTTCCGACGGCGCCGCCCCGCCCGCCGCCCCGCCTTGGCGAATCACCACCCGCGCGCCCGCCGCCGCCACCATCCGGGCCCACCGCGCCCGCGGCGTCTCCGCCCCCACCGCCACATACGCCGCCCCCGCTTTCCCCACCGCCAACCAGGCCACCACCAGCCCGACCCCGCGCTCCACCACCACCCCGACCCGGTCCTCCGGCCGGACCCCGGCCCGCACCAACCGCCGCGCCAATCGGTTCGCCCGCGCGTTCAACGCCCCATACGTCACCTGCGCCCCGCCATCGCTCACCGCGACCGCCTCAGGCCGCGCCCGCGCCTGCGCTTCGATCGCCGCCACCACCGTCGCCGCCGCGTCTGGCGCCGCGGCCGCCGTGGCGTTCCACTCCACCACCACTTGCTGCCGCTCCCCCGCACTCAACACCGCCACCGCCGACACCCGCTCCCCCCCCGCCCCCGCCGCCAGCCCCCCCACCAGCCGCCGCCACTGCTCCCCCAGCCGCACGATCGTCGTCCGGTCGAATAAATCCGGGTTGTACTCAATCCACCCGGAGA
>JBBPIR010000033.1 GCA_038040195.1 Chloroflexota bacterium
AATTCGGTACCTACAAAACGTAGAAGACACTTTGGGGAGAGGAGAGACGACGTTCGTTGTCTGCTTGTTTCACGGGAGCACTGAGTCTTTTGACACCTAGCGAGTTCTATGAAATGTAATAGTTCAGACTTGATCTGACAACGTCACTAAGCCACAACCGCGCGCTCGCGCGGAGAAAAGGAACTACTGGCTACGGAAAAACGA
This sequence comes from Chloroflexota bacterium, assembly GCA_038040195.1. NCBI lineage: Bacteria > Bacillati > Chloroflexota > Chloroflexota bacterium. Next base: position 205 of record JBBPIR010000033.1, read on the forward strand.
TCAATGGCTTTCTCGTGCGCCAGGTGTTTTGCATCTAAGAACGTCTGCATCGGCGTCTTCCCAAAACAGTACTTCCCTGAATGTGGCCGGTCCCTATTGTACTCTTGCAACCAGGCATCGGCGTCGGCTTGCAGTTCCTCCAAACTGCCGTATAACTTCTTGCGGAACGCGATGCTGTAGAACTCATCCTGCATGGTGCGATGAAACCGTTCGCAAATTCCGTTGGTTTGTGGCGAACGAGCCTTGGTCCTGGAATGATCGATATTCTCGATGGCCAAATACAGTTCATATTCGTGATGTTCACGTTGGCCGCAGTATTCTGTTCCGCGGTCTGTCAACACACGCAGCAAGGCCACCTCCTGCTCTTCGAAGAAGGGCAGCACGCGGTCGTTTAGCGTGTCCGCCGCTACCAGTGCATTCTTGCGATCATAAAGCTTCGCAAACGCGACCTTGGTGTAGGTATCGATGAAGGTCTGCTGATAAATGCGCCCGATAGCCTTAATGGTGCCCACATAATACGTATCTTGGGCGCCCAGATAGCCGGGATGTGCCGTGTCGATCTCACCGTGAGCTTCCTTCTCCTGTTTGGCCTTTTCCATCGCCTGCACTTGGGCCTCTGTCAGCACGTGGCCGGGCTCCTGCGCCAGTTTGGCTTCCAGGGCTTTGAGTCGGCGCCCGAAAGTCTGCAGATCATGGCGCAGCCAGACGCTCCGCACGCCCGTTGGCGACACAAACATCCCGCGCTTGGTCAGCTCGTTGGCTACCCGAACCTGCCCATAGGCAGGCTGTTCTACCGCCATCGCGAGGACTGCCTGCTCCACGTGCGGCTCGACCCGGTTCTTCAGTACCGGCTTGCGCCGGCTGATCTCCTTCAGGGCCAACTCGCCGCCTTTCTCATACAGCTCTTTGAAGCGGTAGAAGCTGTCCCGGCTATAGCCCATCACTTTGCAGGCTTCTGAAACGCTGCCCAGAACCCCAGACAGGTTCAGCAAGCCCACTTTATTCTTGATGATCTTCTGATCTGTATTCATCTGACATTCTCCTGTTCTGCGCTATCGCGCATTCTATCAAATGTCAGATCAAGCTGAGACTAGTACAATTTGAGCATCGGGCCCGCATCCTGTTCCCGTGCCAGCCGCAACGCTTCTCCGCGCAACCCGTTCTGACGCGACACCTTTTCCACTTCATAAAGATGCGCGATCATTGCCAGTACCCCGCCCATGCGCGCTGGGTCCTTCTCCAACGCGTTATGAAAATGGCGGCGAGCGTGTGCCCAGCAGCCCACCTCAACCATCCCGCGCGCCGGGTCGGTAAAAAAGCTGTCGTACACAACATAAGCGTCGGCCTGCAGATGTCCCCGGAAGCCCCTTCAGAAACT
>JBBPIR010000034.1 GCA_038040195.1 Chloroflexota bacterium
GTCGTCAGCTCGTGTCGTGAGATGTTGGGTTAAGTCCCGCAACGAGCGCAACCCCCGTCGTATGTTGCCAGCATTTAGTTGGGGACTCATACGAGACTGCCGGTGACAAACCGGAGGAAGGTGGGGATGACGTCAAGTCATCATGCCCCTTATGTCCAGGGCTACACACGTGCTACATTGGCCGGTACAAAGGGCTGCAAACCCGTGAGGGGGAGCGAATCCCAAAAAGCCGGTCCCGGTTCGGATTGGAGGCTGAAACTCGCCTCCATGAAGGCGGAGTTGCTAGTAATCCCGGATCAGCAACGCCGGGGTGAATACGTTCCCGGGCCTTGTACACACCGCCCGTCACACCACGAAAGCGGGCAACACCCGAAGCCGGTGACCTAACCCTTACGGGAGGGAGCCGTCGAAGGTGGGGCTCGTGATTGGGGTGAAGTCGTAACAAGGTAGCCGTACCGGAAGGTGCGGCTGGATCACCTCCTTTCTAGGGAGCTCCTAACTAGGAGTCCGCTTTGGGCGATCTCGAAGCATTCGGCATCGTGCCGAAAGCTTCCCGTATCCAGAGCGTGTCCTTAGCATGTCGACCGAGCCTGGCCGAAACGCGCAGTGGATAGGAATGCGAAGCATTCGGCATCCGTGCCGAAATCCTTCCCGCGCACACGTGCTGCTGAGTTTTGAGAGACCGGCCGCGGGAGTCCCCCGCGGTTGCGCCTTTCGCCGGACCTTGAAAACTGCACAGTTGGCCGAGCTCGGGATCGAGGTCCCGGGCTCAAATGGGTAATCACCCAGTTCGACCGGCACCGGTCCTCCCTCGGGAGGCTCGACGTCAGTCGAGCTGAGATCACCGTCAAGATAGTAAGGGCACACGGTGGATGCCTTGGCATCAGGAGTCGATGAAGGGCGTGGACGACTGCGATAAGCCGCGATGAGGTGTTGAACAGCCTTTGAACCGCGGATTCCCGAATGGGGCAACCCGGCGCCGGCAATGCGGCGTCATCCCGGACTGAATACATAGGTCCGGGAAGGCAAGCGAGGGAACTGAAACATCTCAGTACCTCGAGGAAAGGAAATCAACCGAGACTCCCCGAGTAGTGGCGAGCGAAAGGGGATCCAGCCCAAACCCGGCACGTGTAAGCGGACATGCGTTGCGCGCTGGGGGTTGTAGGAAGGTTCTTCCGCGTCATGTCCGGCGCGGCGGGAGTCAGAAAGTCACGAGCTAGCCGAAGAACAGTGGAATTCAGGCACCAGAGCGGGTAACAGTCCCGTAGGCGAAAGCACGTGGCCTCCCGAGAGCCTTTCCTGAGTAGGACCGCTCCCGTGAAACGCGGTCCGAAACTGGGGGGACCACCCTCCAAGGCTAAGTACTCCCTGATGACCGATAGCGGACTAGTACCGTGAGGGAAAGGTGAAAAGTACCCCAGAAGGGGAGTGAAATAGTATCTGAAACCGCGTGCCTACAAGCGGTCGGAGCATCTTCGGATGTGACGGCGTGCTTTTTGCATAACGAGCCGGCGAGTTACTCGTCACTGGCAAGGTTAAGCGATGAGCGGAGCCGCAGCGAAAGCGAGTCC
>JBBPIR010000035.1 GCA_038040195.1 Chloroflexota bacterium
ATAGCACGTTCCACGATGCCCCTCATCTCCAGGCGTTCCTGATGAAGTTGAATCCTTCCGGTGATGACGCGGGAGACTTCCAGCAGATCATCAATGAGATGCGCCAGTTGCCCCACCTGACGCTGCATAATGATTCTGGCTTTCTGTTGGGTTGGGTTCTCGGTGCCTTGGAGGCGAAGGATATGCAGCGCGTTGAAGATCGCAGACAGGGGATTGCGTAGCTCATGGGAAAGCATCGCCAGGAATTCGTCCTTGCGCTGGTCAAGTTCTGCCAACACTTCCGCCTGCTCGTGCGTCTGCCGCTCCAAGCGGCTGCGTTCGGTAATGTCCCGAATGTTGCATTGAATGACCGACCTGTGCTCCATCTGATAGACGTTGCTGACGAACTCGACCTCCACCTTCCGCCCGTCTTTGGTTTCGAGCGGCAAACGCTCATGACGGATATAGCCTTGCTCTTGCAGTTCTCGAAAAGCGGCTTTGCTTTCCTCAATATCTTGGAACAGACCGAGCTGCCAGAGTTCCTTGCCGACGAACTCCGCCTGCGAGTAGCCCAACAAGTCCTCAATGAAAGGGTTGGCTTCGAGAATTTTCTTCGTGCTTGCGTCGAGAATGAGGATGGCGTCGTGCGTCGTCTCAAAGAGTCGCCGATAGCGCAGTTCGGAATCCTCCACTGCGGCTTCCGCCTGCTTGTGATACTCAGCTTGCAAAGTGATCGGGCCTGCGGTCATCGAATTCATCCTTAAACACGAATGTTATTGTGTCATCTGGTTAGGTTCCATTTCCGTGCCGGTGATGAACTTCTGGATGTATGGGTCTTCCGACTGAACGAATTCTTCATCTGTGCCGCTAAAGATCACGCGCCCCTCGCGCAGCATCAGAATTTTCGTATTGCTGAGACAGAAGTTATCTCCTTCCTCTGCAACGGTGACTTCGCCTTTCTCGCTAACTACTGCGTACTCAGACGTGATGTATTTGACGGTGTCCATCTCATGAGTCACGAGGATGGAGGCGACATTTTCCAGATCGCGCAGTCTAATAATTAATGCGGAAATAGTTGCCGCCGTCGGGGGGTCCAGCGCACCAGTCGGCTCGTCAAACAAGACAATCTTGGGATTACCAACAAGTGCGCGTGCTATGCCAACCCGTTTTTGCATGCCACCAGATAACTCGCTCGGCAGCTTATCCATATCATTTTCAAGACCGACAAAGCGTAGTAGCAGCCGCACTTCTCTTTCTACGTCTTCCTCAGGTATGTCCTCCTCGTGTAAGCGGTAAGCGACATTGTCATAGACCGAGAGCGAATCGAAGAGGCCGCCTTCCTGGAAGACCATGCCGATCTTGTCGCGTACATGCTTTAACTGCGATTCGTCGTAATTCGTAATATCTTCATCGTCAATTAGAACCTGTCCCTCATCCGGCTTGAGAAACCCGAGAATAAGTTTGAGGATGGTAGACTTGCCGCCGCCCGAACCACTCAGGATGATTTTGATTTCCCCCTTCATCACTTTGAAGCTGAGCCGGTCCAGAACTTTCTCGTCGTCAAACGAGAAAGACACGTCACGGAACTCGA
>JBBPIR010000036.1 GCA_038040195.1 Chloroflexota bacterium
GGGTCAGTAGTCTCAGAATGATCAAGGTATTTTTCTAAGATTTTGTTTTGCGGGCATGGGGGAGTGCGGGCCGTGCCGTTTGTTAGTCGCGGGGCAAGGCCTGGTCGCGGGACTGCGGAGAGGCGGGGTGCGTTTGAGAAACGGGGCCGCTGGCTGGGCGGGCCGCCAATAGAGTCCCGATCTGCCGCGCGGCGGAGCCGGCGGAGTCGCAGGAACTCTTTCCTACTTGGGATCTAGTTACGAAGCCTGCTCTGGAGCGCGGTGACCCGCGGCGGGCGGCTGGAGTCTCTTGCACCAATGCATGTGTCCGGCTAATAGCGGACATAGAGGAGCGGGGCGGTTCCCGCCGTTGGCTTACTGACCCGAAGCGTCGTCCCGAAGAGCGCGCTGGGAGAAGATGAGCCATGCGGCTGGGGCCATGCGCCGGGCATAAGAAGTGCCCGGCGCCGGCCCGCCCCGTTCCTCAAATGTTACCCCGGTTCATCATCCGCAGTGTCAGGGTCGCAGGTGGAGGAAAATGAGGAGCCGGCGGACGTCGCAGGCTTTGAAGGCGCGGCGGCACTGCGCTCAGGGAAGCGCAGTCCGAAGCCGCAGAGGCTGTTGGCTGTGCGCAGGCTGCTGCCGAGCACGCGGTCGGCTCCAAAATATTGCGTCCAGCGCGGACCGCGGCGCCATTTGCCGGTGAGTTTGACTAGCAGATCATGGTAATAAGCGCTCCGGGCGGCGCGACCGGCTTTGGTCTTTGTATAGTTTTCATCGCGCAGGGCGGGCGGCAGCCACGGGCCGTGCTGGCGATGGAGGGCGCGCAGCGTGCGCAGCACCCGCCGGGCGATGATGTAATCGGCGTGCTGGCCGCGGCTTTGGAGCTGGGCGTAGGCGGCTTTGAATTCCGGCGGGCCCCATTGCTGCTGTTTGCTGGCAGCCTGCACGAGGTAGTCTTTGAGAATGCGGTTACATTGGCGTGGCGCCGCGCCCTGCGTGGCTGGCTGGCCGGGACCGCCGGTCTGCGAGGTGCGGGGCACAATGCCGGCATAGGCGCACTGGCGGCCAAAGGAGGCGGTGTGCAGGTGGGCTCCGAGTTCCGCCGCCAGAGCGGAAGCGAGCACCACGCCTACTCCTGGGAGGGTGGTGAAGAAGGCTGCCGGCAGTCGGGAGAGTTCCTCCGCCATGGCGGCTGTCAGGTTCTCTATGACGTCCATGGTGCAGCGCAGAAGCCGCACGCTGCTGCCCAGAGACTCCTGCATCGCGGCCACCTGACTGGGCTCCGGAGCGAGAGCGCTGCGCGCGCACTCCTGGAGCTGTGCCGCTTTTTCCCGCGCTTTTGTTTCACCGCATCCGCCGCGGCACAGCAGTGTCGCGAGGGCGGCAGGCTTCCTGCGCGCCACCGCGGGCGCGCTGAAGGCCGCCTCCATCAGCGCCAGGGAAGCTTCACTGAAAGCAATGATACCGCTTTTTTTCTCATCCAGAAATCCGGGGAAGAGCCGGTCTGTGAGGGCATGAATTTGATTTTTCACTGCCGTTAGGGAGAAGACCATGCGGCGGCGGCCGCGGACCAGTTCCCGCAGGGCGA
>JBBPIR010000037.1 GCA_038040195.1 Chloroflexota bacterium
CTAGACCCTATGGCGTAGGTCGCCCGTTGGGTTGACCGTCGGGGTAGTTGGCCGGACACTCCTCGCGGGGGTTTGTCTGGCCGGAGATAAGGCTCCGGCTGACCCCAGGTATTGAGGAGGTCCGGCCATGGCTGGAACGATGACGTGGGTGGGGCTTGATGTCCATGCCCGTTCGACGCACGCGGCGGCGATCGATGTGGGGACTGGTGAGCTTGTGCGGGCGCGGTTCGGTCCGGGGATCGAAGCGCCGGTTCAGTGGCTTGCGGGCCTGCCGGGTCCGGTGCGCGCGTGTTATGAGGCGGGCCCGACGGGGTTCGGGCTCTACCGGGCGGCGACGGCGGCCGGGGTCGATGTGGAGGTGATCGCTCCGGGCAAGACGCCGCGGGGACCCTCGGATCGGGTGAAGACCGACCGCAAGGACGCCGAGTTGTTGGCGCGGTTGCTGGCCGCTGGGTCGTTGACCGCGGTCGTCGTCCCGCCACCCCAGGTCGAGGCTGCGCGGGATCTGATGCGCGCTCATGACGCGTGTCGGCGGGATCTGATGACTGCCCGCCACAGGGTCTCCAAGATGCTGCTGCGCCATGGCCGGGTCTATCCGGAAAAGTCGACCTGGACCGTCGCTCACCGCAAGTGGCTGGCCCGACAGCAGTTCGAGCAGCCGCCGACCGAGTTCGCGTTCGCTGACGCTCTGGCGTGCGTCGATGGCCTGTCGGCACGAAAGGCAGCGATCGCCGAGGGACTCTCGCAGCTGGCGTTGGATGAGCGGTGGTGGCCGACCGTCGCCCGGCTGCGCTGCTTTCGCGGGGTCGACACCCTGACCGCGTTCGCGTTGCATCTCGAGCTCGGCGGCGACTGGCAACGCTTCGAGCGGGCCCCGCAGCTCGCCGCGTGGCTCGGCTTGACACCGTCGCTGACCCAGTCCGGCGAATCGTCGCGGCAGGGGTCGATCACCAAGACCGGGTCGACGCTCGCGCGCCGGCTGCTGGTCGAGTCCGCGTGGCACTACGGACGCGAACCGAGGATCGGGGTCACTCTGCGAAACCGCCAACACGGCCAGCCCGACCACGTCCTTCAGATCGCCAACCGTGCCCAACAGCGCCTACACCGTGTCCACCACCGCATGCGCGCCCGCGGCAAACCCCACAACGTGACCGTCGTCGCGTGCGCCCGCGAACTCGCGTGCTTCCTCTGGGCCGCGGCCACGGCCGACTGACCGGCGGCTGACAGCCCCACCGGTCGGGAGGCCGGGGCGCCGGGCCGCAAGCGGCCGGCACGCGCGATTGAACTATGAGCAGCGCCGCCCACCGGGCAACGCCACGCTCGTTCCTAGACAGCGCCCGCCGGCAGCACGAAACAGGGCCCTGGGGTCACAAATCCCCGCATCATCAGACTGGCAACGCCGACACCGAGCCCGGCGTCCCGGCCTCCCGACCAACGATCACCACGCCCGCTCAGCGGACGCGATCACCCACACCCACTTGACAAACACACGGCCATATCAG
>JBBPIR010000038.1 GCA_038040195.1 Chloroflexota bacterium
GCCTGGTGAACGCGGACGCCTACAAGGTGCGGGACGGCGAGGTCGTCGCCAAGGCGGTTGCCACCAAGCGGCTTGCCATCCACGCCTCGCCGGCAGGCGGGACGCAGGAACAGGCGATCGAGCCGGAGCGGCAGGAGCAGCCAGCGCTGACGGATGCGCAGGTCGTGCGACTAGCGCAGCTGGGCCGGCGGATCGAAACGCACTTCGGCTCCCCCCAGGACATCGAATGGTGCCTGGTCGACGATGGCTTCCAGATCGTCCAGAGCCGGCCGATCACCACGCTGTTCCCCATCCCAGCAGTCGGCGACCGAGACAATCACGTCTACGTCTCGGTCGGTCATCAGCAGATGATGACCGACCCCATGAAGCCCCTGGGGCTCTCCGTGTGGCTGCTGACGACCCCCGCGCCGATGTACGAGGCCGGCGGGAGGCTGTTCGTCGACGTTACCCCGGGCCTGGCGTCGCCAGCGAGCCGCGCCGGCCTCCTCGAGGTCCTGGGGAGATCCGATCCGCTGATCGGGGACGCGCTGCAGACCATCCTCGACCGCGGTGACTTCATCCCGTCGCTCCCGGACGAGGGGCCCGGCGGGCCGCCGGCTGGCGGCGCGCCAGCCCCGATCGAGTCCGATCCGGCCATCGTCACCGAGCTGATCGGGCGTAACCAGGCTTCCATCGCCGCCTTGCAACGAGACATCCGGACGAAGTCCGGATCCGCGCTGTTCGACTTCATCCTGGCGGACATCCAGGAGCTGAAGCGGATCTTGTTCGATCCGCAAAGCCATCAGGTTTTCATGGCGGCGATGGACGCCACGTGGTGGCTCAACGAGAAGCTGCAGGCGTGGCTGGGCGAGAAGAACGCGGCCGACACGCTCACGCAGTCCGTCCCCCACAACGTCACGTCGGAGATGGGCCTGGCGCTCCTGGACGTCGCGGACGTGATCCGCCCGCATCCGGATGTGGTGGCTTTTCTGCAGGACGTCGAGGACGAGGGTTTCCTGGACGAGCTGGCCAAGCTTGCGGGCGGGCGGGAGGCGCGAGACGCCATCCGGGCCTTCCTCGACGTGTACGGCATGCGTTGCGTCGGCGAGATCGACATCACGAGGCCGCGGTGGAGCGAACGTCCCTCCACGCTCCTGCCCGTGATCCTCGGCAACATCAAGAACTTCGAGCCGGGCGCTGGGGAGCGGCGCTTCGAGCAGGGGCGAGAGGAGGCGTGGGAGAAGGAACAGGAGGTGCTGGAGCGATTGCGGGCCCTGCCGGACGGGGAGCGGAAGGCCGAAGAGGCCAAGCGGATGATCGACCGAGTCCGGACCTTCATCGGGTACCGGGAGTATCCGAAGTACTTCATCGTCAGCCGCTACTTCGTGTACAAGCAGGCCTTGCTGGAAGAGGCCGAGCGCCTCGTCCAGGCCGACGTGCTTCGTGAGA
>JBBPIR010000039.1 GCA_038040195.1 Chloroflexota bacterium
GATGAGGGCTCGCTGCTCGTGATGCCGACGACGTTTCCGGGGATCGCGATTGAGGAGGCGCGCCGTGCGCTGACGGCCCAGGACCGCATCATCATGCGGTTCCCCGAGGTCGCGTCGGTGCACGGGAAAGCGGGCCGGGCCGAAACGGCGACCGATCCGGCCCAGCTGGACATGATCGAATCGGTCATCGCCCTGCACCCGCGCGGCGAATGGCCGAAGCACTACACACCGCGCTGGTACAGCACGCGCGCGCCCGATTGGGTCAAGCGCGCGCTGCGCCGCGTGTGGCCCGAGCAGCAGGCGCGTACGCTGGCAGAGCTGTCGCGCGACCTCGATGCCGCGCTGCAGATGCCCGGCTACCAGATGGCGATCGCGCCACCGATCCGCACGCGGATCGACATGCTCTCGACCGGGGTCCGGACGCCGGTGGGGATCAAAGTGTTCGGCGAGGACCTGAACGAGATCGAGCGCGTCAGCGTGGCCCTCGAGGGCATGCTGCGCCAGGTGCCTGGCACCCGCAGCACGTTCGCCGAGCGCCAGACCGGTCGTGAGTACATCGACATCGTCCCCAACCGCGAGGCGATCGCGCGCTACGGCCTCACGGTGCGGGACGTCCAGGACGTCGTGGAGGCCGCGGTCGGAGGCATGACGGTCTCGACGGCCATTGCCGGACGTGCTCGCTTCTCGATCAATCTGCGCTACTCGGCCGATCAGCGCTCTGACCCGCAGGCGCTCCGCCGCATTCTCGTGCCGGTCCAGTCGTCGGGCAGCGTGGACTTCGGCGGCGGCAATGCGGGAGCCGGCGGCCGTGCCCAGGGCGGCAGCATGGTCGCCTCGAGTACCGGTGGCAGCGGAGGCGGGATGGGCGGCTCCATGGCGGGAGGCGGGGGAGGGCAGCCCGGCAGCTCAGTGTCCGGTGGCACGTCTTCGGGTCTTGCGCCGCCGCCGATGGGCGGCCTCGCGGCGTCCCCGGATGTCATGGAACAGTGGCGCCAACCGGGTGCCGCCGTCCCGCTCGGGCAACTCGCCGACGTGCGCGTGACGACGGGCCCGCCGATGATCAAGGACGAGAACGGCGTGCTCGTCGGGTACGTGTTCGCCGACATCGACCAGACCAAGCGCGATCTTGGCGGCTGGGTGGCCGACGCCAAGGCGCTGGTGGCGTCTCAGCTCGCGCTGCCTTCGGGGTACCGCCTGCAGTGGACCGGGCAATACGAGTTCCTCGCGGAGATGGAAGCCCGGCTCCGCTACGTTATCCCGCTCACCCTGGTCCTCGTCGTGGCACTGCTCTATCTCTCCATGCGCGGATGGCCGCAGACGTTCCTGGTGTTGTCCAGTCTGCCCTTTGCGGTGGCCGGCAGCGTGTGGCTGCTGGCGTTCATGGACTAC
>JBBPIR010000040.1 GCA_038040195.1 Chloroflexota bacterium
GAACCATCCAGAGATCGCATCAACGGATGGAGCGTCCAGAGATTGCATCAACGGACGGCACGTCAGAGATTGCATCAACGACAGATGGCAAAGATCCCTCCGGGTTGTTCGCTGTTCCGCGCGTCTCCCACCCCGGAACGCCAACGACCCACGAGACGATCGGAATCTCGACTCCGACGTGCCGGCTCACCACCGGGACCGGCCATGTCCGCGCACGATCCCGGCGTCCGCCACGGCGGCGGTGGGCCGCAGACCGCCGGCGAGCCGCACCGCCTCGGCCTGACGCTCGGGCCGGTTGCCGACGTACGCACCGGCGTCGTTGGGTCCCGTCGAGAGGATCCTCCGTTGGATCGTGTGGCCGATCGGCCTCGGCCTCGATCGTGTCTCCTTGGCGGACCTAGGCGTGCACCGCGCTGAGCTTCAGGGTGGGCAGGAGTTCACGCTCCGCGAAGCGCAGGAAGCCCTGCTGATCCGGTCCGACCTGGTGCAGGTAGACGCGGTCGTATCCGGCGTCGAGGTATTCGCGGATCCTGGCGAGATGCCGTTCCGGGTCCGGACCGCATGTGAGGGCGTCGGCGACCTGATCCTCGGTGACCGATGAGGTCAGATGTTCGAAGTGGGCAGGGTTCGGGAGCTCCTGGGTCGCCTCCCCATGGATCGCGACCGTCGGCCACCACTCGCGCGCCGTCCGCCTCGCCTCGCGCTCCGAGGCGGCCCAGCACAGCGTCACCTGCCCGAACCGTGGACCGCGGCCGCCGGCCTCCTGGAATGCCGACAGAAGTGAGGCCTCAGGCCCGGTGCCGATGAAGCCATCGGCGATGCGCGCCGCCTGTCGGGCGGCCTTCTCTCCACCCGCCGCCAGGTAGATCGGTGGCAGGCGTTCGGGCAGCGAATAGATGCGCGCGTTCTGGACCGTGTAGTGCCGCCCGCGATGGCTGGTGAGGTCGCCGGTCCAGAGCTGTCGGATGATGTCGACCGCCTCCTCGAGCATCTCCGCCCGGACCTCCCACTCCGGCCAGCGCGTGCCGAGGATGTGCTCATTGAGGTTCTCGCCGCTACCCAATCCGAGGAAGAACCGATCCGGCATCAGCGAGGCCGTCGTCGCGGCGGCCTGGGCGATGATGGCCGGATGGATCCGGACCGTGGGGCACGTCACGCCGGTCCCGACGACCAGCTTCTCGGTCGCCTCGGCGATCGCGCCGAGCACGCTCCATACGAACGGGCTTTGTCCCTGGCGATCGATCCACGGGTGGAAGTGGTCTGAGATCAGCGCGAATGAGAACCCAGCCTCCTCGGCCTGTCGAGCGTGACGGACGAGGTCCGCGGCGGCATGCTCCTCGCTGGAGAGCGCGTAGCCGACTTCGATCACGATCGACCGCGCTTC
>JBBPIR010000041.1 GCA_038040195.1 Chloroflexota bacterium
GAGGCCTGCAGAGGCGGCAACAAGGCTTGATTGATACGAGCGGTGCTGAGCAAACCTCAACGTATTTTATTCATTTGTGGTCTCCAATGTGGTAGATAGGATATTAATTTGCTACAGACAAAATTTTCATTTGTAATTTATGAAATCAACCTAGTAGACTGTCAAGCATGAAATGAAGGGTGAGCAGGAAGGCAGTATTCTTACCTAAAAAAGGGAAGAATATGGCCAAGAAATACATAGTCACCCTGAATGTGGCAGAACGCGAAAAGCTATTGGTGTTGATCGGTTGTGGAACAGAGAAAGCGCGAACCTTAACACATGCCAGGATTCTCTTGAAAGCAGACGAAGGTTGGCAAGACCGTGAAATCTGCGAAGCATTGGATGTAAGCATACCCACGGTGGAGCGGGTACGGAAGCGATTTGTGTTTGAAGGGTTCGAGGCTGTCTTGAAGCCGCGTCGCCCTAAGCGTATATACAGTCGTAAGTTGGATGGCGAACAAGAGGCTCGCGTGATTGCGTTGGTCTGTAGTTCACCTCCAGAAGGATATGCTCGTTGGAGCCTGCGCCTGCTGGCGGATCGGGTTGTGCAATTGAAAATCATTGATGCCATCTCTCATGAAACGATTCGCCAAGTGTTAGACGACAACGAATTGAAGCCGTGGCGCAAACAGGAATGGTGCATTCCACCACAGGCCAACGCCGAGTTTGTTTATCACATGGAAGACATTTTGGATGTCTACAAACGGCCAGCAGACCCGAAACGCCCATTGGTGTGTTTCGACGAAAGCCCAGAGCAATTGGTCAGAGAAACGCGCCAAGCCTTGCCCATCCAGGCCGGACAGCCAGAGCGATACGACTACGAATATCATCGTGAAGGCGTTGCCAACATGTTTATGTTCTTTGCTCCGCTCCAAAACTGGCGTTCCGTGAAAGTAACAGAGCAGCGTACCAAAGTCGATTGGGCGTATTGTATGCGAGATTTGGTAGATATTCATTTTCCACAAGCCGAAAAGATTGTGATTGTGCAAGATCAACTCAATACACATTCACCAGCTTGTCTCTATGAAGTGTTTACGCCAACTGAAGCCAAGCGCATCCTGGATCGATTGGAATTTCATTCAACGCCCAAGCATGGAAGTTGGCTGAATATGGCTGAAATCGAGTTGAGCGTACTAAACCGACAATGTCTCAATCGTTGCATACCAACTCAGGCTATCTTGATCCGTGAAACTGATGCTTGGGCTTCGCAACGCAACCATAAACGCACTACCGTTAACTGGCGCTTCGCCACGGCTGATGCCCGCATCAAGCTCAACCGACTTTACC
>JBBPIR010000042.1 GCA_038040195.1 Chloroflexota bacterium
GACGCCGGTGGCCATGCCGCGGGTGAGGCTGCCGAGGCGGCTGCGGATCGCTGAGAGACCCGGGATAGTCGTACTGATCTCGGCCGGTTGCTGAGGGGCCTTCCCCGCGAAGCGCTCCGCGAACCGCGTCAGCGCCTCCGTAAGCGCGTAGACGCCCACCAGGATCGCGAGGTAGTTGATGCCGTCGCGCAGGATGGTGGTGCCGAAGTCGTAGCGGACGGCGCCGTAGATGTCGTCGAGGCCCACGGTGGCGAGGAGCATCCCGGCGAACATCGAGATGAGGGCCTTCATCGTGGAGCTTCCAGACAGCGCGAGCACGCTGGTCAGGCCGAGCAGCACGACGGCGAAGTACTCGGCCGAGCCGAAGCGCAGCGCCACCGACGCGAACGGCTGGGAGAAGAAGACGAGCAGGAGCCACCCCGCGATCCCCCCGAACATCGCGGCGAGCGCCGCCCACCCCAGCGCCTCCGCGGCGCGGCCGCGCCGCGCCATGGTGTGGCCGTCGCGGGTGAGCGGCACGTCGTTGGGCTCGCCGGGGATGTTCAGCAGGATCGCCGTGAGCGCGCCGCCGTAGGTGCCGGCGACGTAGACGGCGATCATCATCACGAGCGCCTGCGCCGGCTCCATCGAGTAGGTGAACGGGAGGATGAGGAGGACCCCCATCACGAAGGTGAGCCCGGGCAGCACGCCCACCAGCAGGCCGATGAACACGCCGCCCACCACCAGGATCCAGAACAGGATCCCGCCGTCGATCACGGCATTGAACATGTCGACGACGATGTCCAACGTGCCTACCGTCCCGCTCTCGGCCCGCCGCTCGACCCGCTCACTGGATCCCGAGCAGCCTGTAGACCGCAACCGTGATCGTGTCGAAGATCCCCACCCCTGTGGGCAGGGACACGTACACCACCCCGACGAAGATGAAGCTGAACAACAGCGCGCCGACGGCCGCCACCAGCGTCACGTACCACTTGCGCTGCCCGCCGAGCCAGATGAAGAGCCCGAGGAAGAGCGCGGTGGAGATCATGTAGCCGAGGAACATCGTCGAGGTGACGTAGCCGACGACCAGGCCGAGCGCCAGCCAGAGGCTCGGCCAGTGGACCTCCGCCTCCGTCCGCTCGTACTCGTCGAACTCGCTCTTGACGCGGACGATCGCCCGGTTCCGATCACGGATCGTGTGCACGATGCGCACGAGCACGGAGACGGTCAGCCAGACTGCCGCCATCCGCGGCCAGAACTGCGGGCCGAGCTGGC
>JBBPIR010000043.1 GCA_038040195.1 Chloroflexota bacterium
CGACCGTGGTGGACGCGGTCGTAGTTGTAGTCGGCGAGGTAGCGCTCCAGCTCCCGCTTGAGGCCCGTGTAGCGGGGATAGAGGTAGCGGGCGAAGGCCGGCCGCCAGCACTCCTCGAGGATCGTGCGATGCAGGCGTTCGACGTGCCCGTTGGTCTGCGGGCGCCCGGAGCGGATGTAGGTGTGGCGGCCCTCGAGCTGGCCCGTGACGAGCTCGTGGAAGCCGGCCTTGAACTCGTTGCCGTTGTCGGAGAGGACCCGCTCGAGGCGCCAGCCCGCCTGCGAGAGCTCGGCGGCGATCCGCCTGGCGAGCTTGGAGGTCTGCTTCGCGCTCGGGTTGCCGGTTGGGCAGACGACCAGATCGGTCCAGCCAAAGCTCGAGTAGACGTCGATCGCGGTCAGCTGCCAGACGTCCCCGTTGACGCCCTTCAGGCGACCGACCTTGAAGCAGTCGATGCCGACCAGCTCGCCGGGGCGTGAGACGTCGATGTGGGGCTCTGGCTGTGGCTCGCGCGGCGGTTCGTAGGGCGCCCGGTAGCCGGCGACGAGCGACAGCCGCAGCTTGCGGGTGTTGAGGCCGTGGCGGCGCAGGGCGTTGTAGACGCCCGAGGGCGAGACCGCGATCGCGCCCCACTTCTCACGCCCCAGCTCGGAGGAGATCCGCTTTGGCCCGAGCCCGGGGTGGGCGATCGCAAACGAGACGATCCGCTGCTCGATCACCGCCGAGAGCTGGTTGGGCATCTGCGGGCGACGTCGCTCCTTCGGGCGCAGCCTCTCGAGCCCGCCGCGGTCGACCTGGGCCTTCCAGGCGTAGTAGGTCGAGCGGTGGATCCCGAACGTGCGGCAGGCGTGGGTGATCGTCGTGCGGCCGGCCAGATCGAAGACCTGGCAGCGGTAGCCGAACAGGGCGTCATCCTTGGTCATGCGACTCCTCTCGAACTTCATTGGCGTGAAGCGCGGAGCCTGAGTCGCAACGCGGACGACCCCCGCCCAGCTGGGCGGGGGTCGTCACGCTGAAGGCACTATCAATCCCCCGACAGATGTCGGGAGAACTCGGAGTCAGTTCAGTCTAGGTCGCCAACAAACACGACGGAACAGTCACCCGAATCGAACCATGAGAGTCCGCTGTCGGCTGAGCTCCAGGTCAGCGGGGCGACCGCCAC
>JBBPIR010000044.1 GCA_038040195.1 Chloroflexota bacterium
CAGACGGTGGCGGCGCAAACGGAAGCCCGATGGTTGATGCTGCGGGCGGCCCAAGCCTTTCCCGAGATCAAGCTGCTGCGCACGGTGCCCGGTGTGGGTCCCATCTGTGCTTGTCGCTTCAGTGCTTACATTCACACGCCGAACCGCTTCAGCTCGAAGCGGAAGCTGTGGAAGTACTGCCGGCTGAGTGTGAGTCACCGCAGCAGCAACGGCAAACCTTTGCGGCGGCCGCGACTCGATTACTCCGGCTGTGGTCGTTTGAAGGATGTGTCACGCAAAGCTTTTGAAGCCGCCCTGCGGACGCGCGCAGACAACGGGTTCAAGCGCGCTTACCAGCGAGCCCTCGAGACCACGCACGATAAGACTCATGCGCGCCTGACCGTGCAGCGCAAGATTGTCTCGACCTTAAGGGCGATCTGGTTAAGGAGGACACCTTATTGCGATGAACTAAGCCGCTGACCCGCACTACACTTGCTCGTCGTTGGAACCAGGTTGATAACTTATCGAGTTAGTAGTTGCTGTGGCCGCCAACTTAAACCCTTAGGGCCGGTGCGGAGTCTCTAAACTAAATCGTGGACCGATCAGACTCAAACTCAGATCGCAGTCCCGTCCAATGGTTAGGCCCGCACCGACCACCAAGCCCAATCGAACCATAGGCCGCGCCTCAGAGTGCGTGAGTCTCACATACCTGAATGGCTGGCAGAAGCAAAACCAAAACGGTCGACAAAGGGTGCGTAAGATTGAGCGGCGCAGTTACTCGCAGGCAACTCGGTGAGGCTACTTGAGTCGCCAGCCGGCGAGTCGTTAATAGCCCTCCGAAGTCAATCACGACTTTGGCGGTTCAGGAGATCTCTGTGCTTGACTTCGACTTTCATACCCGATTTGTTATGTTGCGCGTTTCGAATAATGAACCCTGAACCAGCGCACGAGTAAAGGTGAGTCAGGTCCACGCCCAAGATCGATAAGTTCGCCCCACTCCAACACCGCGTTGCGATATGTTTCGTTATACCACGCCGTCATATTCGTTACCGCGGCACCAGACAAGCGGGGTTTTACAAGCGGGCCCTTTGGTTTGATTCTATCGACCTTAGCTACGAGACGATCGTATTCGCGTTTCGGGAGATAAGGGAAGTTGTC
>JBBPIR010000045.1 GCA_038040195.1 Chloroflexota bacterium
AGCCCGAGCGCCACGGTGTTGCGGTAGGTCTCGGGCGGCTCGCCGCCGGTGATGTCCACCGGGTTGCCGGCGGCGCCGAACGGCGGGATGAACTCCATGAACGCCTCGTTGAGGTCGTCCGGCATCTCCATGAGCTCGAGCCCGTTCTTGGAGCAGGCGTCCGACAGGAGGACCCCGGAGCCGCCCGCGCCCGTGATAATCACGACGTTCTCCCCCTTGGGGGTCGGCAGGATCGGCAGGCAGCGGGCGAACTGGAGCAGCTCCTGCAGACCGTGCGCCCGGACCACCCCGGCCTGGCGGAGGATGTCGTCGTAGACCTTGTCGTCGCCGGCCAGCGCCGCCGTGTGGGACGCCGCGGCCTTCGTGCCGGCGGGCGTCGCGCCCGCCTTGAGGACGACGATCGGCTTCTTCTTGGACACGCGCTGGGCCACCTCGACGAAGGAGCGCCCGTCCTTGAGGTCCTCCATGTGCAGGGCGACGCAGTTGGTGGCGTCGTCGTGCTCGAAGAACGTGAGCAGGTCGTCCTCGTCGATGTCGGACTTGTTGCCGAGCCCGACGATCGCGGACACCCCCATCTTGGTGGACCGGGCGAAGCCGAGTATCCCCATCCCGATGCCGCCGCTCTGCGAGGCCAGCGCGACCGGCCCCTGCACGTCGTAGGGCGTGGTGAAGGCGGCGCTCATCTTCCCGGGCGTGTAGTAGACGCCGTAGATGTTGGGCCCGACGAAGCGGACGCCGTGCTCGCGCGCGGTGTCGACGAGCTGCTGCTGGAGCTCGGTCTCGCCGGTCTCGGCGAAGCCCGAGGGGATCATGATGGCCGTGGCGATGCCCTTGTCGCCCACCTTCGCGATCGTGTCGACGACGAACTTGGCCGGGATTGCGAACACCGCGACGTCGATCACGCCGGGTACGTCCTTGACGCTCTTGTACGCCTTGCGCCCCATGATCTCGGGGGCCGAGGGATTGATCGGGTAGATCTTCCCCTGGTAGCCGCCGTTGATCAGGTTCTTCAT
>JBBPIR010000046.1 GCA_038040195.1 Chloroflexota bacterium
CTGTCGGGGGTCGCCAACCGCTATGTCGAGCTGCAGATGCCCAGCGCCGACGAGCAGGGGGCAGAGATCGCCGACGGGGGCAGCCTGCCGCTCTCGGCGACGATCTCCGAGGTCGACCTCGACCAGCTGTTCAACACCCTCGACAAGCGCACGGTGCGCGGCTTTAAGGACGTGATCAAGGGCTTTGCCAGCGCCTATGACGGGATCGGCCCGCAGACAAACCGCGGCTTTAAGTACCTAAACCCGTTTCTTTCCACCTCGCGCGAGCTGTTCAGTGAGCTGACCTTTGACGAGCGCCGCTTTGAGCGGCTGATCGTCGACGCGGCCTCGCTTAGCGGGACCCTGGCCTCGCGCTCGGATGACCTCGAGCAGTTCGTCTCCAACACCAACGCCATGATGGGCGCGATCGGCGCCGAGAACGTCGCCCTGGCCGACGCGGTGGGCCAGCTGCCGGATTTCATGCGCGCCTTTAACACCACCGCGGTCAACCTGCGGGCCACCCTCGATGACCTCGACCCCCTGGTCGACGCCTCCAAGCCGGTCGCCAAAAAGCTTCAGCCCTTCGTGCGCCAGCTGCGCGGCTTTGCCAACGACGCTGTTCCCACCGTCAGAGACCTCGACGCGATCGTAAAGCGGCGTGGCTCTGACAACGACCTGATCGAGCTCACCAAGCTGCAGGTGCCGCTCGCCAAGATCGCGGTGGGACCGGTCACCCGCAACGGGCAGTCGCGCCGCGGGGCGCTGCCGGAGTCGCGGGATGCACTGACCAGCGGCCTTCCCCAGCTTGCCTTCCTGCGCCCGTACGTGACCAACGAGGGCCTGTCCGGCTGGTTCGACGACTTCGGCCATTCGGGCCTCACCTACGACGCCAACGGGGCCCTCGGCAGCATCTCCACCACCTTCAACCTGTTCGGGACGGTCTCGCTGCCCGGCGGCGTCACGATCCCCAACTTCGCCGACCTGATCCCGCCCGCCAGCCAGCTCAGCCGCGGCCTCACCATCAACCAGCTC